>JAGUWA010000200.1 GCA_020062605.1 Parvibaculum sp.
CTTGCCGGGCGACCGCGTGATCGACGGCATCGACATCCTGCCTTACGTGACCGGGGCGGACGAGGCCGCAGCGCCCGCGCGACCGATCTTCTGGCGCGACGGCCACTACCACGCCGTGCGCAAGGATGGCTGGAAGCTGCAATTCGCCGAACGGCCGAACAAGGTCTGGCTCTTCAATCTGAATGAAGACCCGACGGAGCAGAAGAATCTCGCCGAGGAAAATCCCGAAAAGGTGGCGGAGCTCCGCGCGCTTGTGGAAGCGCATAATGCGACGCAGCGCGATCCGCTCTTTCCTGCCGTCGCCGAAATGCCGGTGACGATCGACAAGACGCTGGAAGAGCCGGCGACGGAAGAGGACGAATATATCTACTGGCCCGGCTGACGGCTTTCCCCAGCGCGCCGATCCGTCAAGCGCCGCTTTTCGCCCGGCCGGTGGAGAGCGGCGCTTCTTTTTTCTGTACGCGGACACCCTTGCCGTTGTGAACTTGCGAGAAAGGCACAAGAAGCAAACAGGGAGGGCATCATGCCGGAACTTCAGGGCCGCTGCCTCTGCGGCCAATTTTCCTATGAGAGCAGCGCCGCGCCGCTCGCAACCATGATCTGTCATTGCAAGAACTGCCAACGGCAGGGCGGCGCCGCCTTCCCGGTCAATGTCGTGGTGCCTGCGGATGCGGTGACGACGAAGGGCGACCTCAAGAGCTTTCTCGACAAGGCCGACAGCGGCAACACGGTGGAACGGCAATTCTGCGCCGATTGCGGCTCGCCGGTCTTCTCGCGGCTTTCGGCAAATCCCGGCATCGCCATCATCAAGGCAGGCACGCTCGACGATACATCTGGCCTTCAGCCTTCCGGCGAAGTCTGGTGCGACAGCGCGCAGGCCTGGGTGAAGCCGCTGGTCGAGGGCGCGCGCTTCCCGAAGAATCCAGGCTGAGGCGGACCACATGACAGATCATGTGAAGGGCAAGACCATCGTCGTCACGGGCGGGGCAGGCGGCTTCGGCCGGCTGATCTGCCTGAAGGCAGCGGCGCGCGGCGCGAACATCATCTGCGGCGATGTCAACGAGGACGGCCTCGCCGAAACGGTGCGGCTTGTGACGGAAGCGGGCGGAACGGCCTCGGCGAAGAAAACCGATGTGACCGATCTCGCGGCGATGAAGGCGCTGGTTCAGCATGCGGTGGACAGGCACGGCGCCATCGACGTGATGATCAACAATGCGGGCATCATGCCGCTCGCCTTCTTTTCCGATCACGAAGCCGCGGTCCCGGCGTGGAGCAAGTGCATCGACATCAACATCAAGGGCGTGATGAACGGTATCGTCGCCGCCTACGACCCGATGATGGCGCAAGGCCGGGGCCATGTGATCAACATATCGTCGATCTACGGCAACTTCCCGGTGGTGGGCGCGGCGGTTTACGGCGCGACGAAATCGGCCGTGAATTTCCTCTCGGAATCGCTGCGTGTCGAAGCGGCGGGCAAGATCAAGGTGACGATCGTCAAACCGACGGGCGTGCCTGCCACGGGGCTCGGCACGGGCGTGCTGAACCCGGAAGCCGTGGTCGGTATTCTCGGCCAGAACACACCGGCTTATATCGGCACGATGACGGCGATCATGGAGGGGAAGGTGCAGGATGGGCGCGTGGACCCGGACAGCACGGCCTATGCGGTGCTCGACCCCGGCTATATCGCCGATGCGGTGATGACCGCCATCGACCAGCCCTGGGGCGTCTCGCTGGGCGACATCACCGTCCGCGCGGCAGGCGATGCCTATATTCTCTGAGCAAGGCTGAAGAAGGAAAGTGGTGCGCCCGGAACGATTCGAACGTCCGACCCTCAGATTCGTAGAAAGATTTTGGCGCTTTTCATAACTGAACATAGTGTCGCCACAAGTGAATTTTCTTGTTGAAAATCAGATAGTTATAAGAATATACTGGAACATACGAAATCGTCCCTACACGGCCGATGTGAGAGCCTAGGCGGAGCCTAAGAATGCGCCTCACCGACATTTCGCTGAAGACTTTGCAGCCTCCTGTCAAGGGGCAAGTGACGTATGCCGACGACACCTTGCCCGGCTTCGGTGTGCGGGTATCGCAGGGCGGCGTCAAATCGTTCGTTGTCGTTCACGGACGCAATCGCAAGCGGACGACGATCGGCCGTTACCCTACGATCAGTCTCCAAGATGCGAGGAAGGCAGCAAAACAGATACTTGCCGAACGCACGCTCGGCAAACATGAGGCTCCGCCGATTGATTTTGAAGCCGGCCTCAAGCTGTTCCTCGCGGCACATTTCCCTGAGAACTATCCAAAGCCGCGAACGCGGGCCGAAACCAAACGCCAGCTCGAAAAGCACTTTCTTCCATCTCTTCGTCACGAGAAGCTGGAGCATATTCAGGCGCGGGAAATTTCCCGGATCATCGACAAGATGCACAAAACTCCTGGTGAGGCCCGTCATGCGTTTGCTGTGATCCGACTGTTCTTCAACTGGGCATTCCGGCGAGGCTATGTTGATCGCAGCCCGTGCGAACGACTTCAGGCGCCAAAACAATCGCTGCCACGAGACCGCGTCCTTACCCAAGACGAAATCAGGACCGTTCTCGGTCACGCCAGGGAAAGGGATACGACATTCAACAGTATCGTTCAGCTGCTTCTGCTGACCGGACAGCGCAGGGGCGAGATCGCATCACTTCAGGCGGACTGGATCGACTTTGACAGCCGAACGATCACTCTGCCCGCCACGGTTACCAAGAACAAGCGTCAACATGCTTTTCCATTCGGTGAGATGGCGGAAGTAATTCTGAAGCGTGCATTATTGCAAGCGCAGCAATCAAGAGAAGAGCGCCGGGAATACGAGGACGCGGACGAGAAGGCTCTCCTCCTCTTCCCTGCTCGCGGAAAGCATACGGCTTTCGACGGATGGTCAAAGGGAAAGCCGAACTTCGACAAGGGATGCCCGATAGATCACTGGACGCTACACGATCTCAGGCGTACATGCGCGACCAATCTTGCCGCGCTCGGCGTTCCCGTTCATGTAACCGAGAAGCTCCTGAATCATATTTCGGGAACGACAAGCGGGATCGTCGCGGTCTATCAACGGCATGCTTATATGGACGAGATGCGCGATGCCATAGAGCGATGGGAACTGCACTTGCGCTCGCAATAGCAATGTCGAACCGGCCTGATCGAGGTTCGGTGGGGTTTCCGGCGTATCGCCGAACGAAATATCGCCGAAGTTAGCGAAATCGTGGCGACCTGCTTCGGTGAGCTTGACACCTTCGAGCCGGTGTCGCGCGCGGAGTTGAAACGCTGCCTGCGTAACGACAGTGTCCTGGTCCTCGACGTCCGCCCGCGCGACGAGTTCGAAGCGGGGCATATGCCCGGTGCGGTCAATGTGCCGCCGTCCGAACTCGATGCCCGGCTTTCGAGCCTGCCGGTGGACCGCGAGATTCTCGTCTATTGCCGGGGCCCCTACTGCGTTCTGGCATTCGAAGCCGTCGCGTTGCTGCGGGCGGGAGGCTTTCATGTACGGCGGCTCGAAGACAGATTTCCGGAATGGAAGGCTGTGGGTCTCAAAGTGGAGGCGGCCTGACGCAATCCCGCGCCGTCGCCCCTTTTTGTCCAGATGAGCGTTGAGCTTCCGCGAGATATCTCTTGCAGCTGTTCCCTTGTGTGATCGTCGTTGTCGTTCAACCGGCAGTGCCGGCATCGCCTTTCAATAGCCCCATGCCGTGGACGATCGCGTAGATCGCCGGGATCACGACGAGGGTGAGGATGGTGGAGGACACCATGCCGCCGATCATCGGCACGGCGATGCGCTGCATCACCTCGGCGCCGGTGCCGGTCGCCCAGAGGATCGGCAGCAGGCCCGCCATGATGGTGATGACCGTCATCATTTTCGGCCGCACGCGCC
>JAGUWA010000062.1 GCA_020062605.1 Parvibaculum sp.
CGAGCGCGGGCTCCTCCGGCGCAGCCTTCGACACCCAGCCCGGCAGTTCGGGGGCCTCCGGTCTCGCCGCTGCTTCCTCCGGCTCGACCTTGCGCCGCTGTTCCCCCTCGATGCGCCAGACGATGTGCCCGTCAGACATTTCGACCTGCTTCGCATCCGGCAGAAGCGCGCTGCGTGCGAGCTCATACCAACATTCCGCAGACGGCGGGTTCACGCCGCGATAGCCGGCGATGTAGAGCCGGTCGCGGGCCCGCGTCATCGCCACGTATAGAAGCCGTCTGTATTCCGCCGCCTGAAGTTCGCGGCGGAATGCGCGGGCGGCGGCGCTGACCTCATCCTCATCCTTCTTTCGCACGGGCCAGAGCAGAACTTCCGGTCCGTCCTTTTCGAGCGGCGGCAGCGCGAGAAGCGCCGGATCATGCGCGCCGCCCGGTGCGGCGCAGGTGTCGGGCATGAAAACGATTTCGGCTTCGAGACCTTTCGCGCCATGCACCGTCATGATGCGCACTTCGTTGCGGCCCTGGTCCATGTCGCGCTTGATTTCGGCTGCGCCGCGCTCCAGCCAGTGAAGGAAAGCTTCAAGCGAGGGCGGATGGCTGCGCTCGAATTCGAGCGCAAGCGAGAGGAACTCATCGATCGGGTCCGCCGCATCGGGACCGAGCCGCGCCAGCAAGCGGCGGCGGCCGTCCTCACCCGCGAGCACATGGGCGAAGAATTCGTAAGGCGGTTCGAAATCCGCGCGGTCGAGCAGGCGGGAGAGCAAAGCCTCCGCTTGCGCATAGCGCGGATTGCCCTTCGATTTTTCACGCAGGGTCTTCCATAGCGAGCCCTTCCGTCCCCACGCGAGGTCGAAGAGTTCATCTTCGGTCAGACCGGCGAGCGGTCCCTTCAGCACCGTCGCGAGCGTGAGATCGTCGTCCGGCAGCAGCACGAAGCGACCGAGCGAGACGAGATCCATCACCGCCATCTGTTCCGTGAGCACCATGCGATCCGCGCCAGCGACCGGAACACCGCGCGCCTTCAGATGACGAACCATCTCACCCACAAAGGCATTGCGGCGGCGCACGAGAATGAGAATGTCGCCAGGCTCTATCGGCCGGCCCTTGGCGAGAAGTTCTTCTCCGGTCTTCAGCCAGCCGTCGATGGTCGATGCGATACGTGCCGCGAGACGGGACATGGGCGCCTCGCCCGTCATGTAGTCGAGCGGCGCGTCCCATGGGCTCGCCTCCTCGCCCTCCTCCGGCTCTTCAAGCCCCCATATCTCGACAAGACCCGCATCGAGGTCGCGATGTGCGATATGCGGATCGAGTTCGCCCGAGGCGGTCAGACCGTTGCGCGCCACTTCAAGTTCGAAGACACGGTCGACGGCGCGGAGCACTTCGGGGACCGAACGAAAGGACCGCGTGAGCGGCACATAGTCCCAAGGCAGTTCCGCCGCCTTCACGCGCTTCTCGAAATAACGCTTCATCTCGTCGAAGCGCGCCGGGTCGGCGCCCTGAAAGGAAAAGATCGACTGTTTTTCATCGCCGACCGCGAAGATGGTGCGCGCAACGTCGCGCGCGCCTGTGCCCGACATGAACTCGTCCGCAATGCGCGCAACGACGTCCCATTGTTCGGGGCTTGTGTCCTGCGCCTCGTCGACGAGGATATGGTCGATGCCGCCATCGAGCTTGTAGAGCACCCAGGGCGCCATGCTGCTCGTTGTGAGAAGCGCGCGCGTCTTTGCAATCAGATCGTCATAGTCGAGCAGGGCGCGCGCCCGCTTCGCCTCCTCGAACGCGTCGAGAATGGCGATCGCGATTGTCATGATCGCTTCCGTCGCTTCGGCGACGCGTATGGCGCGAATACGTGCGAGAAGCGCGGCGACACGCGCCTGCTCTTCCTCCAGCGCAAGAGCCGCCGTGGCATTCTGCTCAGCGAGCTTTTTAGTCATGAGGGTCTTGCGCGGCGTCATCTCCTTCGTCAGGAAGATGGCGATGTAGTCGTCCACCCGTTCGGCGCGGCGCGCCTCGTCGGCGAGAAATCCGTGCAGCAAGCCCGCGCGTTCGGTATCGGTCTTTCTACCGCCGGAAAGCACTTCCGCCGCATGGCGCATCGCCGCTTCGGGCAGGCTGACAATTTCAGCAACGAGATTGCCGGTGGAGACACCGGGCTCGACGGAAAGCGCCACGCGAACCGCCCGGCAAATACCATCAAGTCCGCCGAAACGGTCGAGCATGCGCGCGAAGTTGCCGCGCTGACCGGTTACCTCCTTCAGGAGCTTTCCGAACGCAAGTTCGTCCACGCGCGAAACGATATGCGCAAGCGCGCGGCCGAGCGGCGTGTCCGGTTCGGCGCCGGCATGGCGCAACACGGTGTCACGCACCTCGTCCATCAGTTCTTCGGAACTGCGCTCATCGAGAATCTCGAATTGCGGCGGTACGCCCGCCTCGAGCGGAAAACGGCCGAGAAGCCTTTCGCAGAAGGCATGGATCGTCTGTATCTTGAGGCCGCCCGGCGTCTCGATTGCGCGAGCGAACAGCTTGCGCGCGTCGTCCAGCATCTTCGCGTCGGGCTTGCGGCCTTCGATTTCCTCGATGGCGGCGGCGAGCTCTCCATCGGCCATGGTCGCCCAGCCGCCGAGCCTCTTGTAAAGACGGCCTGCCATTTCCGCCGCCGCCGCCTTGGTAAAGGTGAGGCAGAGAACGCGCTGGGGCTGCGTTCCCGCAAGCAGCAGGCGGGCAACGCGTGTCGTCAACGCATGCGTCTTGCCGGAGCCCGCATTGGCCGACACCCACACCGAGGTGAGCGGATGGGAGGCGCGGCGCTGCGCATCGTCCGTTCCGCTCTTTCGTGCCGGACCGCTCATTCGGCGTCGTCTCCCGCCGACGACCATTCCTTCACCCGAGCGAGATGATCGTAATCGCCGTAGCGGCCCCAGAACATTGGACGCGGGCGCGACAGGTAGGGCGTGTTTTCGTCTTCGTATTGGCGCAGCAAGTTGACCAGCCAGGCATAGGTATCTTCCGCGAGCGCGCCTCCGGGATCGGGGACGACGCGCATTTCGCCCGCCGTTTCACCGCCGGTGAGACGGAGATAGACCATGCGCCGTGTCTTCGCCTTCGGGATCGGTGCGCTTTCGGGAGCCTTCGTCCGGAAGCCCCCGCGCGCGGCGATGGCGGCCTCAAGCGGCAATTGCGGCGAGAGGCCGATCTCGACCTGCTTCGCGCTCGGCAATGCGCCCGTCTTGTAGTCGACGATGTCGACGGTGCCATCGTCGCGCATGTCGATCCTGTCGGCCTTGCCAACAAGCGTGACCGGCCGCACAAGTTCGCCAATCGCGATTTCACCCTTTGCCTCGGCGAAGGCACGGCGAAGGCCTTCGCGTTCCTCCCGCTCATGCTCGACGATCCAGCGGGCGATACGCTGAAAACGTGGCCACCAGAAAGCGGCAACGCCCGGACGATCGATGGCGCCAGCGAAAACCTCCTCGCCAATGGAGATCAGCTTGTCGAAGGCATCGTCCGGCATCCTGTCCGGAAAGGCATCGACAAAGCGCTCAAGCGCCTCGTGAATGATCGTGCCGCGTTCGGCGGCGGCGATATCGGCGTCGATCGGATCGAGCACCGGAAGCTTCAGGATTTTCTTCGCATAGATCGCATAGGGATCGCGGATGAGCGTTTCGATTTCCGTGACAGAGAAACGATCCGGCCTCGATGCAAGGGGCGGCACGGGGCGCGGACGGACGGGGTCCAGGACCTTCTCCGGCTTGTCGAGGTTGTGCGCCCATTGCCACCAGTGGTTCGTGTTCTCCACCGCGGCCGCTCCGATGCCGCCGCGCACGCTTTCGAGGCGAAGCCACCAGCGCGATGCGACGGTGGGGGCGCCGTCGACCTTCAGC
>JAGUWA010000281.1 GCA_020062605.1 Parvibaculum sp.
CGAGCAGGTCACGCTCGTCTATCGCGATATTATGAAACCGGTGGAGCTCGTCGATGACGGTTCCCGCGTCGAGGCGCTCTGCTTCGTCGTCGACCGTGCGCATGAGCAATATGCAGGCCGCATCGATTTCGATACCCAGGTTCGCCTTATCGCCGAGGGGGAGGGGCGCTCGGGAAAGAATCCCGACTATCTCGAAAGCACCGTCCGTCATCTCGACGAGGCGGGACTTACCGACCAAGGGCTCACCCGTCTCTGGCGCGCCGTAGAGCAGCGTCTGCGTCGATGACGGGCGTTCCGGTGAAGCGGCCGAGCCCTTCGAGTGCCGCACGAATGTCCTTCTCGCAGGCTTTCGTCTGCTTCACCCCGGGTTCGAGCCAGAGCCCCTTCATTTCGATCCGGCCCTCGGCTCGATGCGCCTTTACATCGGCGCGGCCGACGAAGCGGTCGCCCGCGATCAGCGGCAGGACGTAATAGCCATATTGCCGCTTCTTCTCCGGCACAAAGACCTCGATGCGATAGTCGAAGCCGAAAAGGCGCATGGCGCGCTTGCGGTCGCGGATCGCCGGATCGAAAGGCGAGAGGAAACGCATCTCTTCCGGCGCCGGTGCGGCCGCGGCAAGGCGCATCTCGATATCGGCGGGCGCGAGGGCCGCGTGTTTCGCGCCGTCTGACCCTTCCACCGTCACCTCGACGATTTCCTTTCGCTTCAGCGCGCGCAGGGCCCAGGCCTTCGCGCTCGCGATGGAGACGAGTCCCCAGAACCCTGCAATCTCCTGCGGCGTCGCGATCCCCAGCCGGTCGAGGGCTTCGCGGCAAGCCCAGTCGGTGGATGCAGCCTCGCTCGGACGTGCTTTCCGCATCTCGTCGGGAATCACACGTGACGCGAGGTCGTAGACCTTCTCGAAGCCTTCGCGTCTGGCGATGGCAACTTCGCCCGTTCGCCACAACGTCTCAAGGGCGGTCTTCGATGGTCCCCAGCCCCACCAGCCGCCGGCGCCCTTGTCCTCGAAGTCGCGCGCCATCAGCGGTCCTTCGCGCCGCAGCCGCGTCCGCACATTGCGCAGCACCTTTTCGCCCTCTCCGCCGATGCGTTCCTGCCAGCGCGGGTTTGCCGCGATCCTCGCCTTCGCGGCACGAAAACGATGACGCCAGTGCGGATAGAATTCGATCGGAATGAGAGACGCGTCATGCGTCCAGTGCTCGAAAAGCGATCCGTGATCGTGATGGAGTGCGCCCAGATGTTCGCGCCGGTAGCCCGGCGCGCGCGAGAAAAGGATCATGTGATGGGCGCGCTCGACCGTGTTGATCGAATCCATCTGCACGAAGCCGAGTTTCCGCACAAGGCCGAGCGTCTCGCGCTCGCCATGTGCCTCCGTCCTGTCGAGGCTCAACGCATGGCTGTCGAGGAAAAGGCGGCGCGCATCGGCGTTGCGGATTTCGAGTTTCTTCATGATGAGAAAAGAATAGACGAGTCGCCGCCTCTCCGCTCGCCGGGGGCGGACGTTATTTTCGCGGTTCGTAGACGAATTCGAGCTTCAGCCCGTCCGGATCGGCGAACATGACCGCGTAATAGCCCTCTCCATATTCGGGATAGTCGGCGGGCGCGTCGAGCACGGTTGCGCCGATTTCGATCAGCAGCGCGTGCAGCCGGTCGACGTCCTCGCGGCTTTCCGCGATCCAGGCGATGTGGTGGAGGCCCGGTGAGTAGCGGTCATGGCCGCGGCCTGCGTTCGGCCCACGCGCCTTGAAGATGCCGATGCTCGGCAGCCGGTCCTTCGAGGAGGCATGCTCCCAGTCGATGCCGTTCGCATCTTCCGACCAGCGGCGATAACCCATATGGCCGAGCACCGCATCGTAGAACGGCGCCGATGCCCAGGGATCCGTCACCGTCAGGTCGATATGATGGATGAAGCCGCGAGCGCTCACGCCGGCCTCAACTGCACTTCGAATAGCCGCAGGAGGTGCAGGTCTCGCAGCCTTCCTGCTTGACCATGCCGCGCTCGCCGCAGCGCGGGCAGCCCTTGAGCGAGGTCACGGCGGGGTTTCCCTGCGAGGGAGGATCGCCGGCGACCGCGCGCAGCGCTTCCGTCAGCGGCTTCTCGTTCTTCCCCGCGATGAAGCCGGTGTCGATCATGTGCTGCTCGATCACCTCGCCGATGGCGGCAAGGAGGCTCGGCACGTAGCGGCCCTTCATCCAGG
Organism: Parvibaculum sp.; assembly: GCA_020062605.1. Taxonomy (GTDB): domain Bacteria; phylum Pseudomonadota; class Alphaproteobacteria; order Parvibaculales; family Parvibaculaceae; genus Parvibaculum. The sequence goes on from JAGUWA010000281.1 coordinate 2,200, forward strand.
AGCCGCCGCGCGGATCGAACACGGCCTTCAGTTCTTCCACCACGAAGGTCACGTCGCCGCCGCGGCGGAAGACGGCGGAGATCATCCGCGTCAGCGCGACGGTCCAGGCGTAATGCTCCATGTTCTTCGAGTTGATGAAGATCTCGAAGGGCCGCCGCCGCCCGTCTTGAACGATGTCGTTGATGGTGATGTAGATCGCGTGATCGCTTTCGGGCCATTGCAGCTTGTAGGTGAAGCCCGGTAGCACGGTTTCGCGCTCCAGCGGCTTCGACATGTAGACGACGCCGTCCCTCTCGAAGCGCTCGTGATGCGCTTCCGGCGCGGCAAGCGGCAG
>JAGUWA010000271.1 GCA_020062605.1 Parvibaculum sp.
CATCGCGCCGGTGGAGAGGCGATGGCCCGCGACATTGATGATGTCGTCGGTGCGGCTCATCACATAGAGATAGCCGTCCTCGTCGAGGAAGCCCGCATCGGCGGTCTTGTAGTAGCCGGGGAACTCGCTGAGATAGCTTTCGCGGAAGCCGGCCTCGTTTTCCCACAGCGTCGGGAGGCAACCGGGCGGCAGCGGCAGCTTGACCACGATGGCGCCCGTGGTGTTCGGCCCGACCTGGCGGCCCGCTTCGTCGACGACGTGAATTTCGTAGCCGGGAAGCGCCACGGTGGGCGAACCGTATTTGACGGGCAGGCGCTCGATCCCCATGGGGTTCGAGACCATCGGCCAGCCGCTTTCGGTCTGCCACCAGTGGTCGATCACCGGGCGGCCGGAAAGCGCCTTCTCCGCCCACTGGATCGTGTCGGGGTCGGCGCGCTCGCCCGCGAGATAGAGCACCTCGAATTTCGAGAGATCGTATTTCGAGATCAGCTCGGCCTTCGGGTCTTCCTTGCGGATGGCGCGGAAGGCCGTGGGCGCGGTGAAGAGCGCCTTCACGCCATGATCCGCGATGATGCGCCAGAAGGTGCCGGCATCGGGCGTGCCGACGGGCTTGCCCTCGAAGAGGATCGTGGTGCAGCCGTGAAAGAGCGGCGCATAGACGATGTAGGAATGGCCGACGACCCAGCCGACATCGGATGCCGCCCAGAACGTGTCGCCGGGGTCGATGTCATAGACGTTTTTCATCGACCATTTGAGCGCGACCATATGGCCGCCATTGTCGCGGACGACGCCCTTGGGCTTGCCGGTGGTGCCGGATGTGTAGAGGACGTAGAGCGGATCGGTCGCGGCGACGGGAACGCATGCCGGTTTCACGCCAACTTCCGCCGCCTTGTCCATCTCCTCCTTCCAGTCGAAATCGCGGCCCGGAACGAGCGTGGCCTTTTCCATCTCGCGCTGGAAGACGATGGTGGCGCTGACTTTATGCGCGCTCATCTCGATCGCCTTGTCCATGAGCGGCTTGTAGGCGACGACGCGGCCGGGCTCGAGCCCGCATGAGGCTGAGACGATGAGCTTGGGCTTCGCATCGTCGATGCGCGTCGCGAGTTCCTTCGCGGCGAAGCCGCCGAAGACGACGGAGTGGATCGCGCCGAGACGCGCGCAGGCGAGCATGGCGACGGCGGCCTGCGGCACCATCGGCATGTAGATGAGGACGCGGTCGCCCTTGGTGACGCCGTGGCGCTGGAGCACACCGGCGAAGGTGGCGACCTTGTCGAGGAGTTCGGCATAGGTGAATTTCTTCACGCGGCCGAGCATGGCGCTGTCATAGATGAGCGCGGTCTGGCCGCCGCGCCCCGCCTTCACATGCCGGTCGAGCGCATTCCAGCAGGAGTTGGTCTCGGCGCCGACGAACCAGCGGGAAAGACCGTTTTTCTCTTCGAGAATTTGCGTCGCGGGCTTGAACCAGTCGATCTCTTTCGCCGCCTCCGCCCAGAAGCCTTCAGGGTCCTTTTTCCAGGCGTCGTAAGTGTCCTTGTAGCGTCCCATGCTGCCGCTCCCCGTCATTTTCGTTGTTGGGGAGGTTTTAGCACGGGCGGCGGGGAGATTCATGTGGCGTCTGGCTCGCTGCCTTGCCGCGCCTCCACCCCCTGAGTAACGTAGGGCCAACTTCCTTCCCTCCCGATGGCCGAGAGACAGATCCATGACGACGAACCCCTATGAAACCGGTCTCGACCGGAACCCGGCGAACCATCAGCCGCTCTCGCCGCTGAGTTTTCTGAAGCGCGCGGCGGAGGTCTATCCCGAGAAGCTCGCCGTGGTGCATGGGGACCTCCGGCGCAACTATGGGGAGCTCTATGCGCGCTGCCGCAAGCTTGCCTCGGCGCTGTCGGAACGCGGGATCGGGCTTGGCGACACCGTGGCGGTGATCGCGCCGAACACGCCGGAGATGCTCGAAATGCATTACGGCGTGCCGATGACGGGGGCGGTGCTCAACACGATCAACACGCGGCTCGATGCGGCGGCGATCGGCTTCATCTTCGATCATGGCGAGGCGAAGATGGTTTTCGTGGACCGCGAATTCTCCGGCCTCGTGAAGGACGCGCTGGCGCATGCGAAGGTGAAGCCCATCGTCATCGATATCGACGATCCGGAATATGACGGGCCGGGCGACCGCATCGGCGAGGCGGAATATGAGGACTTCATCCGCGGCGGCGATGCGCATTTCGACTGGCAACTGCCCGCCGACGAGTGGCAGGCGATATCCCTGAACTATACGTCCGGCACGACCGGCAACCCGAAAGGCGTCGTCTATCACCATCGCGGCGCCTATCTGCTGGCGATGGGCAACATCGTGACGGCGGGGATGACGGGGAGTTCCGTCTATCTCTGGACGGTGCCGATGTTCCACTGCAACGGCTGGTGCTTCACCTGGTCCTTGAGCGTCGTCGCGGGCACGCATGTATGCCTGCGCCGCGTGACGGCGGCGAACATCTTCAGCGCCATCGCCGATCACGGCGTGACGCATATGGCGGGCGCGCCGACCGTGATGGGCTTCCTCATCAACGCGCGCGAGGACGAGAAGCGGAAGCTGCCGAACACGGTCAATTATTTCGCCGCCGCCGCGCCGCCGCCCGCCGCGACGATCCGCAAGCTCGAGGCAGAGGGTTTCAACGTAATCCATGTCTACGGCCTCACCGAAACTTATGGTCCGGCGGTGGTGAACGCCTGGCACGACGAATGGGACCTGCTCGAAACGGACAAGCGCGCCGAAGTGAAGGCGCGCCAGGGCGTGAACTACGCCGTGCTGGAAGGCATTTCCGTGCGCGATCCCGAGACGATGGAGGAGGTGCCGCGCGACGGCGAGACCATGGGCGAGGTCATGTTCCGCGGCAATGTGGTGATGAAGGGCTACCTGAAGAACCCGAAGGCGACGACCGAGGCCTTCGTGGGTGGCTGGTTCCACTCGGGCGATCTCGGCGTCTGGCACAAGGACAATTATATTCAGCTCAAGGATCGCTCGAAGGACATCATCATTTCCGGCGGCGAGAACATCTCGTCCATCGAGGTCGAGGACACGCTCTACAAGCATCCCGATATCATCGAAGCCGCCGTCGTGGCGCGGCCGGACGAGAAATGGGGCGAGACACCCTGCGCCTTCGTGACGCTGCGCACGGGCGCAGATTTGAGCGAACAGGATGTGATCGATTATTGCCGCCAGAACCTCGCGCATTTCAAATGCCCGAAGACGGTAATCTTCACCGACCTGCCGAAGACATCGACGGGCAAGGTGCAGAAGTTCAAGCTGCGGGAGCAGGCGGAGGGGCTTTAGGGGAAGGGTTTGCACGCCCGCGGGTATCGCTTTTGGCGATCCCGAGGGCAGGCTCCGGTGCAGAGAGAGAATATATAACTACGTCACCCCCGGGCTTGACCCGGGGGTCCAGAGTAAGGAACCGCAATACTGGCTGACCGGAAAGCTGCCGGAAGAGTCTTTATGAAGCGGGACGGCGCATTCCGCGCCTACTGGATTGCCGGGTCAAGCCCGGCAATGACATTCAAAGTGAGACGAAAAGCGGTACCCCCCACATGCGAAACGCCGGGCTCAAGGGCCCGGCGCTGAAACTCCTGTTTCGGTGTCGCCGCTTTCAGGCGGCGCGAGAGGAAAGCTTTTCGATTTCCTCCTTCAACCTCAGTTTCTGTTTCTTGAGTTCAGCGATGCGAAGATCGTCGCTGCTGGGGTGATGTATCTGGTGGTCGATCTCCTGTTCGAGAGCCTTATGTCGATCACGAAGCTCGGCAATGTGAGACTCCAAAGCCATCTCATCCCGTCCTTTCGTTAAGCCAGAGACGACAGAATTGTGACTCCTTTTCGGGTCCGTGTCGAACGCCCACTCGCAAAAATCGCCAGTTCCGTGTAAGTCTTTGGCATTATGACCAGAGCCCCCGGCAACACTTCCCGGAAGTCCCGCGACGGGACCGCGCCCCGCCTGATCGTCGGAATTTCCGGCGCGTCCGGCGTCGCCTATGGCGTGCGCGTGCTGGAACTCCTGAGGGAAGCGGGCATCGAGACGCATCTCGTGATCACGAAGGCGGCCGAGATGACGCTCGGCTACGAGACCGGGCTGACGGCGAAGGATGTCGAGAAGCTTGCCCATACGCGCTACCGGGTGGAGGACATCGGCGCGGGAATCGCCAGCGGCTCTTTCAGGACGATGGGCATGATCGTCGCGCCCTGCTCCATCCGCACCATGTCGGAAATCGCGACGGGCGTGACCTCCTCGCTGCTGACGCGGGCGGCCGACGTGGTGCTGAAGGAGCGCCGCCGCCTCGTGCTGATGGTGCGCGAGACGCCGCTTCACACCGGCCATCTGCGCACGATGACGCAGCTTTCCGAAATGGGCGCGGTGATCGCCCCGCCCGTGCCCGGCCTCTACGCGAAGCCCGCAAGCATCGACGAACTCGTGACGCAGACGGCGGCGCGCGCACTCGACCTCTTCGACCTCGACCTCGGCCCGACGAAGCGCTGGGGCGAGGACCTGAAGGAGGGGCGCCGCAGCCCGGTCAAACCCTCCGGC
>JAGUWA010000343.1 GCA_020062605.1 Parvibaculum sp.
ATCCGCAAGGCGGCGGGCAAGGAAACGCTCGATGCGGCCTTCATCGGCCTGCTGCCGGAGGAAAAGCGCACCCGCCACAAGCCCGTGCACGTACCGCCCCGCGCCGCCCATGACGGCGAGCCTGCCATCGAGGCAACCGACCTCACCCGCCGCTTCGGCGACTTCGTGGCGGTGGATGCTGTGAACTTCCGCATCGGCCGCGGCGAGATATTTGGATTTCTGGGCTCGAACGGTTGCGGCAAGACGACGACGATGAAGATGCTGACGGGCCTGTTGCCCGTGAGCGAGGGCACGGCGCGGCTGTTCGACAAGCCGCTCGATGCGCGCGACATGGCAACGAGGCGGCGCGTCGGCTACATGTCGCAGAGTTTCTCGCTCTACGAGGAACTGACGGTTCGCCAGAACCTCGACCTCCATGCGGAACTCTTCCACATACCGAAGGAACGCCGCGCCGCACGCGTGAGCGACATGCTGACGAGCTTCGACCTCGAAGATGTCGCGGATGCGCGCCCCGACGGCTTGCCGCTTGGCATACGCCAGCGCCTGCAACTCGCCGTCGCCGTGATCCACGATCCGGAAATCCTCATCCTCGACGAGCCGACCTCCGGCGTCGATCCGATCGCGCGCGACCAGTTCTGGCAGTATCTGATCGATCTCTCGCGCAATCATGGCGTGACGATCTTCATTTCCACGCATTTCATGAACGAGGCGGAGCGCTGCGACCGCATCTCGCTGATGCATGCGGGCCGCGTGCTCGCGGTGGGCGAGCCGCATGAGCTGTCGAAGGAGCGCGGCGAGACGGCGCTTGAAGAAGCCTTCGTCGATTATCTGCGCGAAGCGGCGGATCTGCCGGAGTTTCGCTCGGACCCCGTGCCGCAGGCTGAAGATTTCGCGCCGGCGGAAGCGGCGCCCGACGCCGGACCGCACAGGCGTTTCTTCAGCACGCGCCGCCTCTGGGCCTACACGCGGCGGGAGACGACGGAAATTCTGCGCGATCCGGTGCGCCTTGCCTTCGCGCTCATCGGACCGCTCATCCTCCTCGTGACACTCGGTTACGGCATCTCCTTCGATGTCGAGAATATTCCCTATGCCGCCTTCGACCAGGATCGCTCGCTGGAAAGCCGGACGCTGCTGCAGGAACTCGAGGGCTCGCGCTACTTCGAGGAAAAGACCGAAATCCGAAGCGCCACGGAGCGCTATCACCGCCTCCAGAGTGGCGACATCACGCTGGCCATCGAAATTCCCGAAGGCTATGGCCGCGACCTTCTGGCCGGGCGGAGCCCCGAAATCTCGCTCATGGTCGCAGGCTCGAATCCGTTCCGCGCCGAGACGGCACTCGGCTACGGTGAAGCGATCATCGCGCGTTATGCCGACGAGCAGCGCCGCCGTCAGCCCATGCCTGTTGCGAATGCCGCCTTCGGCATCGAGACGCGCTTCCTTTTCAACCAGGCCTTCAAGAGCGTCTTCGCCATCGTGCCCGGCGCCTACATGCTGCTGATGATGCTCATTCCCGCGATCATGACCGCCGTCGGCGTCGTCCGGGAAAAGGAAATGGGGTCGATTGCGAACTTCCGGGCAACGCCGGTGACGCGGCTGGAATTTCTGCTGGGTAAGCAGCTTCCCTATGTAGCGCTCGCCTTTGTGAGTTTTCTCATGCTGTTGCTCATGGGGCTTTTTCTGTTTCGCGTCCCCGTGCAGGGCTCGCTCATGGCGCTTCTCGCCGGCGCCGCGCTCTATGTGTTCGCCTCCACGGCTTTTGGACTTGTCATTTCGTCATTCGTGAAAAGCCAGATCGCCGCGCTCTTTGCGACCGCCATCGTCGCCATGACACCGACGGTGAACTTTTCGGGCATGCTGACGCCGGTCTCGACGCTCGAAGGCGCGTCGCGTCACATGGGCAAGTTCTTTCCTTCGTCATGGTTCCAGCAGATCAGTTCCGGCACGGTGACCAAGGGCCTCGGCTTCGCCGATCTGTGGAATGCGCATGTCGCGCTCGCGCTGTTCTGCATCGTCTTTCTGATGGTGGCGCGCTTCGCGCTGCGCAAGCAGGAGAAGTGACTTGGCCGCCCGGGGAGATTTCGCATTGCGGCGCAGCCTGCTCAACATCGCAAGGCTCGGCGTCAAGGAACTGCGCTCGCTCCGCTCGGACCCCGTCCTCGTCTTCCTGATCGTCTATGCCTTCTCCTTCGGCATCTACGAAGTCGCCACCGGCGTGAAGTTCGAGGTGTCGAACGCCTCCGTCGCGATCATCGACGAGGACAGCTCACCCCTGTCGCGCCAGATCGCGGCCGCTCTTCTGCCACCCTACTTCCAGTATGCCGAGCAGATCGGCGCGGAAGGCGCGGACGAGGCACTCGATGCAGGGGACTATGTCTTCGTCCTCGACATACCGCCGCATTTCGAGCGCGACCTCCTGTCGGGAAAGACGCCGACGCTGCAGCTCAATGTCGATGCCACCGCCATGTCGATGGCCGGAACGGGCGCGAGCTACGTCCAGAGCATCGTGACGGAGGAAGTGACCCGCACCCTTCGCACAACCGGCAAGACGACGAAGACGGAAGCCGAACTCATCGCGCGGGCGCTCTTCAATCCCAATCTCGATTCCGTTCCCTTCACATCGGTGATGGAGGTGATCAACAACATCACTCTCCTGTCGGTGATCCTCGCAGGCGCCGCGCTCATCCGGGAACGAGAGCACGGCACGCTCGAACACCTGCTCGTCATGCCGGTGACGGCGATCGAGATCATGTCGTCCAAGCTCTGGGCAAACGGGCTCGTGATCGTGATGGCGGCGACGCTCTCCCTCATCCTCGTGGTCGAGGGTGTGCTCGGCGTGCGGACATCCGGCTCGCTCGCCCTCTTTATCGCCGGGGCGCTTCTCTACCAGTTCTCCGTGACGGCGCTCGGCATCCTGCTCGCCACCTTCACGAGTTCCATGGCCCAATACGGGCTCCTCGTCATGCCCGTCCTCATATTGATGCAGTTGCTGTCCGGCTCCTCGACGCCGCTCGAGAGCATGCCGGTCTGGCTCCAGAACACGATGCAGATATCGCCCTCGACGCATTTCGTCGCCTTTTCCCAGGCGATTCTCTACCGCGGCGCGGGCGTGGCGATCGTCTGGCCACAGCTCACGATCATGGCGGGCATTGGAGCGGCATTTTTCTTTATCGCTCTCGCACGCTTCCGCCGCGCCATTTTGCGCGGCTGAGCAAGGAGAAAGCTGCATTACGGATGTGACATTTTGCAGCGCGGCAAGCTGGCCGGTACTTGTTTATCCGCACAAGTTATATGG
>JAGUWA010000333.1 GCA_020062605.1 Parvibaculum sp.
CGCTTACAGGAAAATATTCCTCGAACGGCGCCTTCACGCGCAACGGCTACGACCTCGCGGTCAAGCGCATCAACGAGGAAGGCGGGGTTACCGTCGGCGGTAAGCCCTACAAGCTCGAAATCGTTTATTACGACGACGAATCGACGCCCGCGCGCGGCGCGCAACTTGTCGAACGGTTGATCCAGCAGGACGGTGTCGACTACCTCCTCGGGCCTTATTCTTCCGGTCTCACCGAAGCGATCGCCCCCGTCACCGAAAAATACGGCGTGCCCATGGTCGAGGCGAACGGCGCGGCCGTCTCGCTCTTCCGCAAGGGCTATCGCTATCTCTTCGCCGTTCTGTCCACCACCGACCAGTATCTGCGCGGCGCCGTCGATCTCGCGGCGAAGGTGCATGAAGACCCCTCGCAGGTCCGCGTTGCCATGGCCTTCGAAAACGATCCCTTCTCGCAGGATGTGCGCGAAGGCGTCATGGAGGACGCGGCGAAGCACGGCATGAAAATCGTCATCGACGACAAGCTGCCGCCCGAGCTCAACGACATGTCGGCAACGCTTTCCAAGGCGAAAGTGCTCAAGCCCGATCTCCTTCTGCTGTCCGGTCACGACAAGGGCGCGGCGCTTGCCGTACGTCAGGTCGCCGACCAGCGCCTCAACCTGCCGATGATGGCGCTCACGCATTGCGACAGCGCGCAGATCGCCGAGAAATTCGGTGCCGCCGCCGAATATGCGCTCTGCGCCGCGCAGTGGGCGCCGACGCTCACTTACTCCGATGCGCTGTTCGGCAGCGCGGCGGATTATGCCGCGCTTTACGAGAAAACATATGGTCATGCCGCGCCCTATCAGGCGGCCGAATCGAGCGCTGCCGTGCAGGTCTTCGCCGATGCCTTCGCGCGCGCGGGCACGCTCGACCGGAAAGCCGTGCGCGATGCGCTCGCCGAAACCGACATCATGACTTTCTACGGGCCTATCGCCTTCGACGAGACGGGCAAGAACGTGTCGAAGCCCACCGTCCTCTTCCAGGTGCAGGACGGAAAATATGCCGTTGTCTATCCGCAAGAGTTCGCCGAAGCGGAGTTTCGCTGGCCGACGCCCCCCTGGTCCGAACGCTGACCTTCCGGAGACGCCGTGCTCGACAATCTCTCTCTCTTCGTTCAGTACCCGCCGCTCGCGGCCGACGTTATCCTGAACGGGCTCCTCATCGGCTCGATCTTCGCGCTCGCCGCCTATGGCATGGCGCTCGTCTGGGGCGTACTCAATATCGTGAATGTCGTGCAGGGCGAGCTTGTCGTGCTCGGCGGTTACGTCACCTTTCTCGCCGTTCAGGCGGGGCTGCCGCCGCTACTCGGTTTGCCGCTTTCGGCGGCGGTCATGTTCTGTCTCGGCTGGCTGATCTACCGCGCTGTCATTTTCCGCGTGGTGGACAAGGACATCTTCATCTCGATCCTCGCGACCTTCGGCCTGTCGATCCTGTTTCAGCAGCTTGCGAATGCGCTGTTCGGCTCGGACGTTCGCACCGTCGATGCGGGCCTCGGCTCGCTTCATCTTCTCGACGGCACGGTCACGCTTTCTCACGTGAAGCTCCTCGCCTTCGTCCTGGCGCTTGGCGCGGGCGGTGCGCTCTGGCTCTTCCTCCGCCATGCGCGTCTCGGTCAGGCGATCCGCGCCACCGCGCAGAACCCGCGCGCCGCGCGCATCCTCGGCATCGACACGAACCGCGTCTATGCCATGACCTATGCCCTCAATGGCGCGCTTTGCGGCGCGGCAGGCAGCCTCGCCGTCATGGCCTGGACGATCCACCCCTATGTCGGCCTGCCTTACACGGTCCGATCCTTCATGGTCGTGGTCGTCGCGGGCGTGGGCAATGTCGCGGGCGTCGTGGCCGCCGGGCTCGGCCTCGGCGCACTGGAGAATGTCGCGGGCTTCGTCTTCGGCGTGGAATTCCAGATCGCCTTCGTCTTCGCGCTGATGGTCGTCATTCTCGTCTGGCGCAATGCGATGGCGGCGCGCAAGCGGAGCTATCTGGAATGAGCCGCATCACCGATTGGCACATCATGGGCGCGCTCGCGCTTGCCGGTATCGCCGGGCCTCTGCTTCTGCCGGGCCTCGCGACGCAGATCGCCTTTCTCTGGCTCATGGTCGTCTTCGCGCTCACCTGGGACATGCTGGGCGGGCGCATGGGTTACAACTCCTTCGGCAACATCGTCTTCTTCGGCATCGGCTGCTACGCCGCCGCCGTCGTCCAGCGCGATGCGGGCCTGCCCTATTTCGAGGGACTGGCGCTCGGGCTTCTCGTCGGAGCTGCCGCCGCCGTTCTCGCGGCCATCGTCTTTGGTGCCGCCATGCTCGGCATTCGCGGACACTATTTCGCCATCGGCACGCTCGGCCTCGGCATCGCGGCGGGCGAGATCGCAGCCGGATGGGATTATGTCGGCGCCGGGTCGGGCATGGCGCTGCCGCTCTATCCAGGCGAACTCGGTTCTCGCGAACTCTTCTTCTGCTATTCGCTCTTTGCGCTCGCCGCGCTCTGTTTTCTCGTCTTCCGCTGGCTCTATGGCACACGCTTCGGTCTCGCCTTGAACGCGATCCGCGACGATCACGACAAGGCGGATGCGATGGGGCTGCGCACCACGCCGATCAAGATTTTCGCCTGGAGCCTGTCGGCCTTCTTCCTTGCGCTTTCGGGCGGGCTTGCCGCCAACATGATCGGCTTCATCGATCCGCGCGACGTGGCCTTTGCGGGCGCGACTTTCGGCGTCTGGATGGTGCTCATGGCGATCCTCGGCGGCAAGGGCACGCTCTGGGGCCCGGTGCTCGGCGCTTTCGTCTTCCACATCACGCAAGAACTTTTCTGGACCTACCTGCTCGGCTGGCAGCGCGTTGCGCTCGGCCTTCTCATCGTCGTCATCGTCGTCTTCTTCCCGCAGGGCATCATGGGCTGGTGGGCCGCGCGCCGCGCGAGGGCGGTGTCATGAGCGCGCTTCTGGAAGTCCGGGACGTCACCAGGCGCTTCGGTGGCGTCGTTGCAAACAAGGACGTCTCGCTCACCGTCCGGCAGGGCGAAATCGCGGGGCTCATCGGGCCGAACGGTTCGGGCAAGACGACGCTGTTCGGTTGCATCACCGGCACGCATGCGGTCGATGGCGGCGATATTCTTTTCGAGGGCCGCTCCATCGCGCATCTTCGTCCCGCACCGATCGCGCGTCTCGGTCTTCTTCGCACCTGGCAGCAGACGCGCGTTTATGGCGAGATGACCTGCGCGGAGAACATGGCGATCAGCGCGCGCGAGGCGCAGGGCGGCCTCCTGTCGCTGCTCGGTTCCGTGCCGGCATCGACGCGCACCCGCGCCGGCGATCTTCTTGCCTTTGTCGGTCTCCACGAGAAGCGCGCCGACAAGGCGGGCAGCCTCAGCTTCGGTCAGCAGAAGCTTCTCGAATTCGCCATGGCGTTGATGAATGAGCCGAAGCTCCTGCTGCTGGACGAGCCGACGGCGGGCATCAACCCGACACTCATCAACGGGCTCATCGACCGTCTGCGCCGCGCGAATGCGGAACTCGGTGTGACGCTTCTCGTTATCGAGCACAATATGCGCGTCATCATGAACCTTGCGCATCGCATCACCTGCCTTGCGCATGGCGAAGTGCTGGCGGAGGGCTCGCCGGACGAGGTTCGCGCCGATGCCCGCGTCCTCGACGCCTATCTCGGGGTGGCGTGATGGCGGATGAACCGAAGAATCTCGCGGGCGGCTATGGTGAGGGCACGGTCGACACCGTGCTTTCCTTCGGCGACGTTGCGCGCGAGGCGCAAGCCATGGCGCGCGCCGTGTCGCGAGAGGAGATCGTCGCGCTCGCGAAGGGCGAGCCGCTCCTTTCCCTCGATGCGCTGCACGCAGGCTATGGCGCCATGGAAATCCTGCACGGGATCGATCTCGCCGTCGGCGCGGGCCAGAGCCTCTGCCTTGTCGGCCCGAACGGCGCGGGCAAGTCGACCGTGCTGCATTCGATTTTCGGCTTCACGAAAATCTCGTCGGGCCGCGTTTCCGTTTCGGGCCGCGAGGTCACGCGCCTCTCGCCCAGCGAGAAGCTCCGCGACGCAGGCATCGCCTATATCCTGCAGGACAATTCCGTCTTCCCGGACATGACAGTCGAGGAAAACCTGCTCATGGGCGGTTATCTTCTCGGCGGTCAGGGACAAGCGCAGGCAGCGGCGGAGCGTATCTTCGCGCGCTACGAGCGCCTTGCGAAGCGCCGCTCCGAGCGCGCCCGTGTGCTTTCAGGCGGCGAGCGGCGCCTCCTCGAAATCAGCCGTGCGCTCATCATGGATCCGAATGTGCTGCTGGTGGACGAACCTTCCATCGGCCTTGAGCCGCGCATGATCGACATGGTCTTCGAGATACTGGCCGATCTCCAGAAGGCGCAGGGCAAGACCATCATCATGGTCGAGCAGAACGCGAAGCGAGGGCTCGACTTCGCCGATATCGGCTATGTGCTTGTTGCGGGCCGCGTCGCGCTTGCCGGCGAAGGTGCCGGTCTTCTGGAAAATCCGGATGTGGGCCGCCTCTTTCTCGGCGGCTGATCCGTACCGGAAATCCGCGGAAATCCTCATCTCAACCTGAACGCCAGATGAACGGCGCCGCCACGCGCCGTTCAGCCGTCCGCGCCCATTCTGGTTCCGGATCAAGGGGCCGGTCCGGAACTGGAAGGATGACAAGATGAAGACGAAGATTATTTCAGCCGGTCTTGCCGCCGCCCTCGGGTTTTCGACGCCGATGGCGGCCGAAGCGGCACTCGTGAATGTCGAAACGGGCGCGCATGTCGAACTCGCGCGCCACGATCGCTACGACGACCATTACTACAAGGGTCCGAAGCATTATCGCGGGCACGGGTACTACTACGATCACCGGCCGCCGGTGGTCGTCCATCGCGGCCATCCGCGGCCCTGGTCGCACTGGCGTCCCTATGTCGTGGAGCGTCACCACTATTACGTGGTCAGCGAACCGGTCTACTACTCGTCGCACCCGCATTACGGCCCCTATTACAGGGTCCGCGCGCGCGACCGCGACGACGTCCTGCTCTGGATCGGCATCAGCGCGATCACGGGCGCCATTCTCTTCTCGAACTACTGAGTTTGAGGGGGAGAGCGAGGAAAGGCCCTGCGCATCGCGCGGGGCCTTTCTGCTGTCTCAGGGGCGCATCGTCGTCATGTAGGGGCCAAGCGCGATGGCGCGGCGTGGGCCGATCCAGTCGAGCCAGTCGCAGAGCTTCACCCGCGTCTCGCGCGGGTCGATCAGTTCATGCACGGAAAAACCTTCGGCGCGCGGGAAGGGCGACTGGCCCGCCGCGAGCTTCGCCTCCAGTTCCGC
>JAGUWA010000139.1 GCA_020062605.1 Parvibaculum sp.
ATGAGGCGGGAGAGCGCCGCCCGGTCGATGCCGAAGCGCCGGGCCTGATCCAGTGTCACCGGCTGCCCGAGGCGTTGCGAGAAACGGTCCATCTCGGCGCGGAGCTCGCGCTCGAAGGCGACCCCATCGATTTCCTCGTCACCCACCTGGGCCAGGGTGTTGCCGCCGAAGCCCGAGAAAATGTCGGCAATGCCCCAGACCGCGAAACTGACGGCCAGAAGGCCGATCAGAAGCTTGGCTACCCAGCCGGAGGCGCTTCTACGGAGTGAATCGAGCATCGTGCGGTCTTTCTGTCTGGGGCCCTTCTGCCGGAGGCCTGGACAGGCCGCCACCCCCTTGCGGGAGGGCGGCATGATAGGTGCGGGGCCTTGCCCCCGCAAGCGGATCGGAGCGGCTTTCGGCTTGATTTTCCTTGGAAAATGCCGACGGCACGTCGCCGCTGCCCGCCTTCACAGGGGAGCCTGGAAGACGGGCGGGGCGTCTCCGTCCCGAAGACGGTGGCAGTGAAAGCGGCCATGGCGGCGGCAACACCCGCGGTGCGGGCATTGAGGACGGTCCAGGACGCGGTGGCGGCAAGCATGAGCAACCTCCATCCGTCTCCGCGGGGCGAAGATCGGCAAAGTATTCGGTGAGTATTTGCGATGTCAGGCGGCGGGCATGACTTTCCCGTCCGGGCCTTTGCGATGCGAAGAACCGTTATGCCGGGTGGCCGGGGCCGACGACGATCGTGAGATCAGCAGCGCGGAAGGTAAAGGCGGGCCGCGGATTTCCCACGCCGGTGCGGCAGAGGGGAAGGAACGGGGGCCGCCGCCGTCACGCGGTGGATTGAAGTATTCGATGAACATGTTGAACTCCCGGAACACGGGGGTGGCGCGATGACCGGAGTTCTGAAAACACAAGAGCCCCGATCTGGTGGACGGGGCTCCTAAACGTCGATTTTGCAGGCTTGTTCAGCGCACGCGCAAGCTACACCCGAGTCGTTTACTTGCCAATCGATTAGTCATCGAAATGAAAATTTCAAGGTGACTGTGTTCTATTTCACTCAGGTCTATTTGACCCATGCGCTGCGCCTATGTTGGCGGGTGCGGGGGCATCTGCTAAACGGACGCACCGGGATCGAAGAGCGGAGCGAAAAAATGGCGGCACGCGTGAAGGCGCTGGTGGCAGGCAACTGGAAGATGAACGGGGTGAAAGCCTCGAAGAAGGAAGTGACGGCGCTGGCGAAGAAGCTCGCGAAGTCGAAATCCGCCTGCGACGTTCTCATCTGCCCGCCCGCCACCTTGATCGCGACGCTGAAGGAGACGGCGAAGGGCACGAAGATCGCCATTGGCGGCCAGGACTGCCATGCGAAGGAAAGCGGCGCGCATACGGGCGACATCTCGGCGGAGATGCTGAAGGACGCGGGCGCCTCTCATGTCATCGTCGGTCATTCCGAACGCCGCGCCGACCATGGTGAGACCGACGCCGCCGTGCGGGCGAAGGCGGAAGCCGCGCATCGCGCGGGGCTGGTCGCCATCGTCTGCTTCGGTGAGACCGAGGCCGAGCGCGACGCGGGCGCGACGCTCAAGATCATCCGTACACAGCTCAAGGGATCGCTGCCCGACAACGCGACCGCCAAGACGACCGTTGTTGCCTATGAACCGGTCTGGGCGATCGGCACCGGCCGCACACCGACGCCGGAGGATGTGGCGAAGGTCCATGCCGCGATCCGCAAGGCGCTCGAGTCCCGGTTTGGGACGGAAGGCGCAAAGATGCGCATTCTCTATGGCGGATCGGTGAAGCCGTCGAACGCGAGCGAGTTGATGGCGGTGCCGAATGTGAACGGCGCGCTTGTCGGCGGGGCGAGTCTCAAAGCGGACGACTTCTGGGGAATTATCTCCGCCTATCTTTGAAACTGGCGTGCAGGCTTGCAATGCGATGAACCCGCTGCGACAATTATGTTGTGGGGCGGCGAGTATCGGGTGTTGCAATGGGCGCTATCCCGCATTTCGGCACGGACGAAAGTCTGCAGTTCTTCGACTATTGGCGCGCACTGCCGAAGGATGACGGCATTGTGCCCGACCGGAGGCACTTCGATCCGCTGGCGATCCGCCGGCTGATGCCGATGATGGTGATGA
Source organism: Parvibaculum sp. (assembly GCA_020062605.1). Taxonomy (GTDB): domain Bacteria; phylum Pseudomonadota; class Alphaproteobacteria; order Parvibaculales; family Parvibaculaceae; genus Parvibaculum. The sequence goes on from JAGUWA010000139.1 coordinate 2,118, forward strand.
TCGAATATGGCGATCTCGAATCCGCGACCTTCCGTTTCGCAGGCACGAAGCTGACGGAAGTCCTGGGCTTCGATCCGACAAAGAAGAAATATCTCGATCTGCTGGAGCAGGATGCGGTGGGCTCGTTCATTGCCGCGAGCGAGCCGATGATCACCGTTCCCTGCGGTGGGCGCTTTCCGATCACGATTCAGGCGGCAACCGGCTACACCCTGAAATGCGAAGCGCTCGACCTGCCGCTCTTCAACGGAACGACGGGCACCTGGATCGTCATGGCCCTCATGAGCGTGCGGGAGGTATCGGGACTGCACGGCGGGGACGAGTTCCGGATCCTTGAGATCGGGAAAGGAGAGTGGATCGACATAGGGGCAGGTGTCCCGAAAACATGAGGCGGGAGGGCGCTGCCATCGGGATTCGAGGGGGATACAGAGAGTGCCAATTGACGGCGACCGGAGACGTGAACGTCCCTCTGGCCCCCAAATGCGGATACGTCTTGTAAATTGAAGGATTAGCCTCTATATACAGCCAATCGAATTTTCTTGGTTCGGCTGCTCTCCACGCTCGCGATCGAGCGCCGGACCTGTCTTTCCCGATCCCTAAAAGTTTGATCCACCGGTATGCATGAGCACCGGCGGTACTTCTCCACGTTATAAGGAATGCCATACATGGCGAACGGAACAGTCAAGTGGTTCAACTCCCAGAAGGGCTTCGGCTTCATTCAGCCGGAAAGCGGCGGCAAGGACGTTTTCGTCCACATCTCCGCAGTTGAACGCGCCGGCATGCGCGGGCTCGACGAAGGTCAGGCGATTGCCTACGACCTCGAGACCGACCAGCGCAGCGGCAAGGTTTCGGCCGGCAATCTTCGCTCGGCCTAATGAACTCGAAGGGGCGCTTCGGCGCCCCTTCTGCTTTTTGGGAGCAGGAAATGGCACGCAAAAAGCCCATGGATGGCGAGTTCGTCGCCTTCAACATCATCTATGAGGACGGCTCGCTGAGCTCCAACCGAAAGGTGCCGACCTCGGCGCTGGACGGACTTGCCGACACGGCCGGTGCAAAGGCCGTCATCGAAGCTCAGGACCGCGAAATTGCCGAAAAGTCCGGCAGGCCGCGCGGACGCGTCAAATCCCTCGAACGCGTGAAGCGCAAGTGAGGCCATGGCTTTCAAACCGAATTACCGTCACGAGCGTTCCGAGCGCGCCCGCAGCAAGGCTGCCAAGGCGCAGCAGAAGCTGAAGGACCGAGAGGAAAAGGCGGCCCTCCGCAAGGCCGGCGAGCCTGAAGACGGCGCGGTGCCCGCAGACGGCACGACGGAAGAGGGGACATCCGAGGACTAACCATGCAGAAGCACAAATACGATATCGGCGAGACGGTGGAATTCACCGCCGGAGGGTCCTATCCGCCCACCGCGCGCGGTGCCTACACAGTCGTGCGCCAGCTTCCCTCCGAAGGCGAGGGCTACCAGTACCGGATCAAGAGCCTCTCCGACGGCCATGAACGCATGGTCCGCGAAGGCCAGCTCGGCTAGCGCACCTCCCCGCCAGACGCGGAACTGAAGATGCCTGCGGCCCGAGGTTGCGACAGGGCTGGAAACCGGGCGCTTCATGCGGTACAACCCGCCGCGACCGGCCTGGCCGCTCTCGTGGTGGCAGAGGCTCTTTTTCGTTCAAATTCCGGATTCGGGCGGCCCTCATGGCGACCATCATTCTGATCATTCATCTGATGCTCGCGGTGGCGCTCGTCGCGACCGTTCTGCTGCAGCGTTCCGAGGGCGGCGCGCTCGGCATTGGCGGTGGCGGGGACGGCTTCATGAGCGGCCGTGGCGCAGGCAATGCGCTAACCCGCGCAACGGCGATTCTGGCCGGGCTTTTCATGACGACGAGCCTTGCGCTCGGCATCATCGCGGCGC
>JAGUWA010000215.1 GCA_020062605.1 Parvibaculum sp.
CGAAGAGGTCCATCTTCACCTCGATGCCCGTCGCCGCCTGGAAGTCGGCCAGCGTCGTTTCGCCGATATAGGTATCCCAGTTATAGAAGTTCAGCTTCTTTTCCTCGGCAGCCGAAGCGAATTTCGGCATCGTGGTGATGCTGAGGCCCACTGCGGCCGCGCCCGTCATGAACTGCCTGCGCGAGATCGCGCTCAACAGTCCGGCCATGCCTCTTTTGCGGTTCATGGATGTCATCCCTCCATCTTGTGGTGTCTGTGCCCCGCCCCTGCCTTGAGGTCGAGCGGCCGAGAGATCGTCAGTGTTCCTTGGATTTTGCATCCGCGCAAGCGAGGCAGGCGGGTCCCTTCGCGAAAGCGTCAAAAATTTTAAACGCCGCGTCCGGCCCGCCACAGGGGCAGGAATGCTGTCCCGTTCCGTCCCCGGCCCGCTCCCGAAAACTTGATGTGCAGTGCAAAAGATTTCGGCAGTCCGTCCTTGTGCGCGCCCCCGCCCACCCAAAATGCGACTGGTCCGGGCACCAGCAAAGTGGCACGGTGAACGCCAATAAAATCACGCCCGCATTCAAGGCCCGCATCAGGGAAGGCAGAAACATCCATGATCGATCTCTATACCGCGTCCACGCCGAATGGCTGGAAAGCCTCGATAACGCTTGAAGAACTGGGCCTGCCTTACGAGGTTCACGCGATCGAGCTGCGGAAGAACCAGCAGAAGGAACCCGCCTTCCTCAAGCTCAATCCGAACGGGCGCATCCCGGCGATCGTCGATCGCGACGAGGGTGATTTCGCCGTTTTCGAGTCCGGCGCCATCATGATCTATCTTGCCGAGAAAACGGGCAGGCTGATGCCCGTGGATGCAAAGGGGCGTAGCCTCGTCATCCAGTGGCTCATGTTCCAGATGGGCGGCATCGGCCCGATGATGGGTCAGGCCAATGTTTTCTTCCGCTACTTTCCTGAAAAGATTCAGCCGGCCATCGACCGCTACCAGAACGAATCGAAGCGTCTCTTCACCGTTCTCGACGGTCATCTGAAGGACAACGAGTATCTGGCGGGCGATTATTCCATCGCCGACATCGCCAACTGGTCCTGGGTGCGCACGCATAAATGGTCGGGCGTCGAGATCGGCGACCTGCCCAACCTGCAGCGCTGGCTCGACCTCATCGCGGCGCGCCCCGCCGCGCAGAAGGGCATCACCATCCCCGTCGGCCTCGCCGCCCTCCAGCAGGGCAACGGCGAAGGCGCGAGGAAATTCGCCGAAGAAGCGCAGAAGATGGTGCAGCGGTAGGGGCTTCCTTCTTCCTTTCTTCCGTCATTGCGAGAAGGCGAAGCCGGCGAAGCAATCCAGGAGCGTCTTGCTCCGTGCCTGCCGCTCTGGATTGCCGCGCTCCCTTCGGGGGCTCGCAATGACGGATTAAAGTGAGGCGCCCGCGTCTCTCCCGCGCTAAACTCGCCTCATGACCATTACCTCCGAAGAAGAACTGGAAGGCCTCAAGGCCATCGGCGACAGCATCGAACCCTTCCTCTCCATGGGCGGCGGCTTCGCGGCCGAAAGCGGCGACGGCTGGACACTCCTCGCCGATCCCCTGGCCCCCACCGTCCAGTACGAACACTCCCTCGTCGCCACGAAGAACGGCCCGGTGATTTTGACGCTGGCGTGAGGGGTGTGTAGGAGACGAGTGGTGGCATAATCTCCCTCTCCCCAAGGGGAGAGGGAAGGGGCCCGCCGAAGCGGCGAAGCCGCGTAGGTGGGAAGGGTGAGGGGGAGCCACAAATTGAAGCGCCAGAACATTCCCTTCGCCCGCCAACTGCGCGTCACTGCAACGGATGCAGAAGCCCGTCTCTGGCTCCATCTTCGCAACCGGATGCTGGGTGGTTTCAAGTTCCGGCGGCAATTCCCGGTCGGTCCCTATATCGCCGATTTCGTCTGCATCGACCGAAAGCTGATTGTCGAACTCGATGGTGGTCAGCATGCGGACAATCCAGCCGACGAGCGCCGCACGCGTTTTCTCGAATTGCGCGGCTACCGCGTCATTCGCTTCTGGAATCCGGATGTGCTGTCGAACACCGATGGCGTGCTCGAGATGATCCTCCTCGAACTCCAAAAGGCCCCTCACCCTTCCCGCTGATCCGGCTGTCGCCGGCTCAACGGGCCCCTTCCCTCTCCCCAACGGGGAGAGGGACAAGAAGGGCGCCTCTGTATCTCCCTCTCCCCTCGGGGAGAGGGGTGAGAGGATGCAGGAAAAGGTCCGGTGGACCTTTTCGTCCTCGAACGCCCGCCGCCGCGAAGCGGTGGTGGGAAGGGTAAGGGGGAGCGGCAAGGAAAGTCCTCACCGTCTCTCACTTCCCTCCAGCGCCTCGATCCTGTCGATCGGTCCCTCGAAGCTTTCCGGCGGCACGGCGTGAAGCCTGGTCCTTGCGGCTTCATCGGCCTGGCATATAATTGCGCGTCGCGCCCGGCGGGGGGCGTGCCCTTCGACCCGCCGGGAAGAGCAGTCGCCGGAAGCACGGTCCGGCAGGCTACATTCCCGCGTCAACCTTCATGCAGACAAGGCGGATGCGACCTAGAGCAGCTTGTGCTGCTTGCTTGTGTCTTCCTTCTTCGCCTTCCTGAACACGGTCGGGTCGATCCATGGCATATGCGGCTTGTGGCCCTCGAAAAGCTGCTCGATGGTCAGAATCTGGATTTTCGGGTAGCTGCCATAGTCGGTCTTGTAGAAACCGGCGCTCGCCGCTTCCTTGATCATCGGTCCGGTCGGTGGCGCCAGTGTGATGAAGATGCCCATTTTCGCCTTTTCGCGCTCCACCGTGGCAATCAGGTCCTTCACCATGGTCACGCCGACGTTCCTGCCGCCCTTCACGGAGACGATGGCTTTCTCGGTTGCCTTGCCGTCCGGCTTGAAATAGATCAGCCCGTCGATGCCGCCGTCGGCGCCTTTCTTCTTGTCGCCAAAGGGAATGGCGTCCACCAGCGACACCGCCCACCACTGGAACTGGTATTTGTCGGCCTCGGCCAGTGCCTCCGCGCCACCGATATCCTTTGGCACGCCATTCACTTCGATGGCGATGCTGGGTCCAAAGGCGTCGCGCAGCCGCTTCTGGATCAGCGAGATCGCGAGATGCGTCACGTCTATACCGATCCATTCGCGGTTCAGTTTCTGCGCGGCATGCACCGTGGTGCCGCAGCCGCAAAAGGGGTCGAGCACAACGTCGCCTTCGTTGGACGATGCGTTGATGATACGTTCGAGAAGGGCTTGTGGCTTTTGGGTTGGGTAGCCGAGGCGCTCTTGTGCTTGCGGGTTTACCGGTGGAATATCCGTCCAAATATTCTGAAGCGGAACGCCGGGCATTTCGTCAGCATACTGCAGTAGTGTAGGTGTTCCCGTTTTTGTATACCGAAGCCGACCATTGCGGTCATACTCCTCCATTGTCTCGCGTTTGACTGCCCAAGTTCTAGTCCTGGCGGGCAATTTCCCATGCCAGTCGTAGATCAAATTGGGACTTCCTTCGCCATGCCTTGGTGCATCTAGGGGGACGGTTCTAAACAATCTGCCGTTCTCATCTTTTTGGAAATGGCTCTTGTAATAATCTTCTCTATATTCTGTATACTGAGGGTTCCAGAGAGGTTGAGAAGATTTTGCGTAGTACAAAATGGTATCAGAGACACGTCCATAGCGCTTTGGATCATTGTGCGCGTTGGCTCTCTTCCAAATGATTTCGTTGCGGAAAAGACGAGCGCCAAACACCGCATCCAGCAAGACCTTCAGGTAATGGCTCGCTGTCGGATCGCAATGCAGATAGAGTGATCCCGTTTTCTTCAGTACACGGTGCAGTTCGATCAGGCGCACGGCCATCATGGCGAGATAGGCCATCATGTCGTTTTCTTTCAGGAACGAACGCATGGCGCGCAGCATCTCCGCCGCGTCCGTGTTTCCGGAGTGCATCACCTCGTCGAAGGCGCGCTCGGCCACGTCCGTCCAGTGCCATGTATCGTCGAAGGCCTCCATCTGGGCATGCGATTCATGCCCGTCCGGCGCCTTGAAGAGGACGTTGTAGGAGGCGTTCGAATTGAAGGGCGGGTCGAGATAAACGAGATCGACACTCTCGTCCGCAACGCTGTTGCGAAGAATGTCGAGATTGTCCCCGTAAAAGAGCTTGCCGGTCATTTCCCCTCGCCGCGCCGTCGAATCGCTGCGTCAGCCTAACGCGCTTTGCCACAAACGGACCATGCACAATGCGCGGCTTCGAAGGCCGGGGAACGGGAGCTGCGGCGACAGGCCCATCCGCGCTCGCATCCCTTGCGGATTAAGGGGCTGTCCAACCGCGGGGCGCAACATCATTGCCCGGACTTATAGCGTCAGGCTGGCGGGAGGTTCAAGCCGGGGTCCGCCGGGGCGGCGTTCTCCAGCGCCTCGATCCGGTCGAGCAGCGCGGCATAGGCCGCGGCGGGGACAACATAGAACTCCGGACGGTTGTAGTTCAGGACGGCGAAGGCCTCGCCCTTCGCCTCCGCGAAGAGGCGCATCGGGTTTCGCTTCATCTCGGTGATGCTGATGAACCTTCTGGTCCGCAGCTCTTCCATTGCCGGGGTTTCGCCATTCGTTTTCGGCTCCATCTTTCGCGCCATCTTCGGCTCCCTGTTTGGTATCGGACCGGCTTTCGCTTTCCCATCTTCGCTTCGCCGGGAAGCCTCTTTTCCCGGGACGGGCTCTCCGTTCCCGGGTGCCGGGTTTGTCTCCGGGAAGTGAGCCGTCCTCGGCATCTTCGGCCCGGCCCGCGACCCCGGGGATAAGCCCCGCCAGTCCGGAAGGGCAGGGACAACGCCGCCTTCCGTGACAGTTTGATGACATTCCGATGACAGTCGTTGCGCCGCTCCGAAAAATGGCGGCAATCCGCCATCTCTGTTTGTCACGGTTCCGAAATAATATCCTGCGGCCCCGGGTCCGTTCCAGCCGCCTCACAACGCCGTCCGCCCCTTGACAATCCAGGCTTCCTTCTTTAATTAAGAATAAGTCGCAATAGCGGCTTTCAAAGGAACCGGACCCATGCGCGACCTCGTGAAGACCCTCTCTTATGCCTCGCTCCACTTCTCTGTGGGCTTCGGCGTCACCTATGCGTTGACGGGCGAGTTCGCCATTGCGGCCGGCGTCGCGCTGATCGAGCCGGCCGTCAACACGGTGGTCTTCTTCCTTCACGAGAAGGCATGGGCGCGCTTTCCCGCCGTGAATTTCAGCCTTCACGGGCATTCGCACGGCCCGCATCCGGCCTGACAATCAGCGCCAGGCCCAGACGGGCTGCTCGAGTTCCGCCACCCGCGTCTGCCGCCCGCGTAATCCGACCTCGCCGAACTGATAGAGCACCGCCGCCGTCGGCGCGTGGACATGGGTGTCGCCGATAAGGAGCCGGATCACGGGCCGCTCGCTTTCCGCTATGTCGAGAAAGACGGGCGAATCCGGCCTTGTCAGTTCGCCGAGCGCGAAGGGATGGATCGAGGCGACCTCGCCGGGGTTCGGCCTCATGGCGCTGGTGTCCGCCGCCCAGACCACGACCGGGGTGATCAGATAGCCCGACCGCGTCGGGTAATCGTCAAGCAGGCCAAGCACTTGGCCGGCGTCGAGGTCGAGCGCGATCTCCTCGCGCAATTCGCGCAGTGCTGCCGCCA
>JAGUWA010000030.1 GCA_020062605.1 Parvibaculum sp.
CAGGCACCCGAAGAGGCGCTGCCCGCCATGGCGCGGGCGGTTCGCGAGGCCGGCTGCGAAACGCTGATCGTCCATGCCCGCAAGGCCTGGCTCGAAGGTCTGTCGCCGAAGGAAAACCGCGACGTGCCGCCGCTCGACTATCCGCTGGTCTACCGGTTGAAAGAGGCGATGCCCGACACGGAAATCTTCATCAATGGCGGCATCGCGTCGCTCGACGAGGCACAAGCGCATCTCGCTCATGTCGATGGCGTCATGCTCGGCCGCGCCGCTTACCAGAACCCTTATCTTCTGGCGGAGGCGGATGCGCGCTTCTACGGCGACGAGCGTGTGCCGCTCTCCCGGCACGAAGTTCTTGAAGCCTTTCTGCCTTATGTGCAAAGAGAATTGGCGCGGGGAACACATCTCCATGCCATGACGCGGCATATATTGGGCCTCTTCCAGGGATGCCCGGGCGCGCGCGCCTTCCGCCGCCACATTTCCGAGAACGCGCCGCGGCCCGGCGCAAACGAAAATGTCATCCGCGAAGCCATGGAACTGGTCTCGCGATCCGGACCCGCCCCCGAATCCAAAAAAGACCCGGCGCTCGCCGCGGCTCTATAGATAAAGAACCGGCCTATGAACATCGAAGCCATGTCGCTCATGGAACTCGCGCCTTTCGCGGCCGGGCTCGTCGTCACCGGCCTTGTCGCGGGCGTCCTCGCGGGTCTGCTCGGCGTCGGCGGCGGCATCGTCATCGTGCCGGTCCTCTACCATGTCTTCACGCTGCTCGGGATCGACGAAGCCGTGCGCATGCATCTCGCGGTCGGGACTTCGCTCGGCACCATCGTGCTGACCTCGATCCGCTCCGTGCGTGCCCATGCAAAAAAGGGCGCTGTCGATTGGCCGATGCTGAGAAGCTGGGCGCTCCCCATTCTGTTGGGCGTCGCGGCCGGAACATTCATCGCGGCCTATGTGAGCGGCGATGCCTTGACCGGCGTCTTCGCCACCATCGCGCTTCTCGTCGCCGCCAATCTCGCCTTCGGCAAGGAAAGCTGGCGCCTCGGAACGCAGTTGCCGGGCAGGCCCGTGCAATACTCCGTTGCCGGTGTCATCGGCACGCTCTCCGCGCTCATGGGCATCGGCGGCGGCACCTTCGCGGTCAGCTTCATGACCCTCTATGGCAAGAACCCGCGCGAAGCGGTCGCGACCTCGTCGGGCCTCGGCGTGTTGATCGCTGTTCCCGCCGTCATCGGATTCGTCTGGGCGGGCTGGAACGACCCTCTGCTGCCGCCCTTCAGCTTCGGTTACGTGAATTTGATAGGGATCGCGCTCATCGCGCCGCTCTCGGTGCTGGCCGCGCCCTGGGGCGCCGCCATCGCGCATGCGATCAGCCACAAGGCGCTCATCCGCGCCTTCGCGGCCTTCCTTGCGCTTACATCGATCCAGATGTTCTACCGGCTCTTCTTCGGCTGATCCTCAGCCCAGGAACCAGTCCATGATGCGGGCGTTTTCTTCCGCCGGATAGGTGTGGGAGAGGTCGGCGATCTCGCGATAGGTGACGTCCGCGCCCGCAGCCGAAAGCTCGGAAGAGGCGAGCCGCGCCATGTCGGCGGCGAACATCCAGTCGAGTGCGCCATGCGTGATGTAGACGGGAAGGCCCTGAAGCCGCGCCGGATCCGCCATGCCGAGAAGCATCGGGTGCCACGCGGACGAGACAGGCGCGAGATGCGTGAAGGGCCCGCCCGCAAGCCCCGCGAGATAGGTAAAGGTGCCGCCATCGCTCATGCCGGTGAGCAATATGCGGCCCGAGTCGATGTGCCAGCGCTCGCTTGCATGCGCCATCATCCGCGCGAGCGAGGCGCGGTCCTGCTCCGGCTCCATGAGAGACCATGTCGCGTCGAGCGATGTCGGGCTCATCAGGATCGCGCCGCGAGAGCGCGCCGCCCTGAGCCATGTCCACAGAAATCCGCGCCCGTGCCCGCTGCCGCCATGGCAGGCGACGATCAGCGGGTGAGGGCGATCTGCGTCGTAAGTCTCCGGCACATAAAGCGAGAAGCCGCCGCGCTGTCCCTTCTCGTTGCCGAAATGGTGAATGCCGGTCCCTTCCTTCGCCGCGCCTTCCGCGAGGCGCTCGATGAGCGCCGCGTCGTTCTGCGCGCCGTCCTCGAGGAAGAAGCGGCTCACCGGCGGCAGCATCGCGCTCACCGGATAAAGCGCTTCCATTGCGCGTGGTCCGTGCCGCA
>JAGUWA010000047.1 GCA_020062605.1 Parvibaculum sp.
CCGTCGTGCGCGGCGGCGGCGTGACGGCTTGGCCTTGTCGTTCGGCGGCGGCGAAGCGGCCCGCAAGCAACCCCATCGCGCCACTCTCCACATAGCCCTCGACGCCGGTGATCTGCCCGGCAAAGCGCAGTCGCGGATCGTTCTTCAGCCGCATGATGCCGTCGAGCAGGTTCGGGCTGTTGATGAAGGTGTTGCGGTGCAGTCCGCCGAGCCGCGCGAATTCAGCGTTCTCAAGTCCGGGAATGGTGCGGAAGATGCGCGTCTGCTCGCCATGCTTCAGCTTCGTCTGGAAGCCGACCATGTTGTAGAGCGTGCCCAGCGCGTTATCCTGGCGAAGCTGCACGACGGCATAGGCCTTCACGTCCGGGTTGTGCGGATTGGTGAGGCCCACGGGCTTCATCGGTCCGAAGCGCAGCGTCTCCGCGCCCCGCTCCGCCATCACCTCGATCGGCAAGCAGCCGTCGAAATAGGGCGTCGAGGTTTCCCATTCTTTGAACTCGGTCTTGCCGCCGGTCAGCAGCGCCTCAACGAAGCCTTCATATTGTTCGCGCGTCATCGGGCAGTTGATGTAGTCCTTGCCCGCGCCCGCAGGGCCCGTCGTACCCGCGCTCTCCTTGTCGTAGCGCGACTGGAACCAGCAGACCGACATGTCGATGCTGTCGCGATAGACAATGGGCGCGATGGCATCGAAGAAGGCGAGTTCGTCCGCGCCGGTGACCTCGCTGATCGCCTTTCCCAATGCGTCGGAGGTGAGCGGCCCCGTCGCGATGATCACCTTGTCCCAGTCGCGAGGCGGCAACCCCTTGATCTCGCCGCGCTCCACCGTCACGAGAGGATGCGCGCTGAGCTTCTCCGTCACATAGGCCGAGAAGATGTCGCGGTCGACGGCGAGCGCACCGCCCGCCGGCACGCGCGCGACTTCCGCCGCCTCCATCATGATCGAGCCGGCGCGGCGCATTTCTTCATGCAGCAGGCCGACGGCGTTGAGCTCCGGGTCGTCCGAGCGGAAGGAATTGGAGCAGACGAGTTCGGCGAAGCCCTCCGTATGGTGGGCGTCCGTCTTCACCAGTGGCCGCATCTCGTGCAGCACCACGGGCACACCCGCCTGCGCGAGCTGCCATGTAGCCTCCGAGCCCGCCATGCCGGCGCCGATCACGTGTACGGGTGCGATGTCCTTCGTCATGGGGCGCTTTGTAGCGCGGAAATGAGGAAGTCCCAAGTAGGGCCGTTGAATCCTCCTTAAACCGTCATGGCCCGGCTCGTCCGGGCCATCCACGTCTTCCATTCACGATATGCCGCGAAGACGTGGACGGCCCGAATAAATCGGGCCGTGACGAATTGGGGGTAAAACCGCTCCTCAATCCCCCCTCAGTTCCACACCTGCGGCCGCCGGTCCTTCCAGGGCAGTTCCTTTTCGAGTTGGGCCGCCAGCCGGAACAGCGTCGCCTCATCGGCATAGCGGGCCGTGAACATCATGCCGATGGGGAGCCCGCTTTCGGACTGCCAGAGCGGCAGCGAGAGCGAGGGCTGGCCGGTGAAGTTGAAGGGTGGGGTGTAAGGGAAAACCTGGCCTTGCCGCTTGTTCAGCTCGCGTGCCTCCTGGTCCGGGCCGAGAAAGCCGATCTCCGGCTGCAACTGGCCGAGCACCGGGCAGAGATAGACGTCCACCTCCTCGAAGGTCGCCAGTACCTGCCGGTTCATCAGCCGAAGCTGCTGCCAGCCCCACATGGCCTGCGCGCCGGTGAGCCTGCTGCCATTCTTGAAGCCCGCCCAGGTGAGCGGCTCCAGTTCGTCCTGTTCGGGTTCGCGGCCCATCGCCTCGATCCGGCGCATCATGCCTGCGGCGAAGTTCGATCCGGAAACGGCTCCCTGCGCGCGGTAGAGCTGGCGGTAGTCGATGCCGAGGCCGCGCGGCATGACGGTATGGCCGAGCTTGCCCAGCACATCCGCCGTTTTTTCGAGGGCGGCCTGGATTTCCCGATGGATCGGCTTGCCGCCCGGCGTCTCGCTCGACCAGGCGATCCTGAGCTTGCCCGGGCTCTTCGTGATCTCATCCATATAGGGCCGCTCCTTCGGCGGCGGCGCATAAGGGGAGGCGGGTTCGGGATAGCCCGTCGCGTCCAGCATGGCCGCGCTGTCGCGCACCGTGCGGCTCACTACATGATCGACGCTGAAGCCGATGGCGCGGTCGAAATCGTCCGGGCCCTGCGGGTTCCGGTCGCGCGTCA
>JAGUWA010000261.1 GCA_020062605.1 Parvibaculum sp.
CACCGGCCTACCGCCGGAAGCCGAACCCCGCTCGATCCCGCGGGACGCGATGGAGCGCGATATCTCGCTCGCCCGCGCCGACGAGCTCGGCATGGTCGAGACCAACCGCTCCGTCGTCAACACATGGGAATGCGACACCAACGACCACATGAATGCGCGCTTCTTCATGGCGCGTTTCTCGGATGCGCAAGGCCACATGTGGGCCCATGCCGGCCTCGGCCGTCACGAGCAGGCGGCGCGCGGCCTCGCCACGGCGACGGTCGAAATGCGCCTCGTCTATCTGCGCGAACTGCGCGCGGGCGAAACGCTCTTCGTGCGCACGGCCATTCTGCCGGGTGAGGGCAAGACGGTGCGTTACCGTCACTGGCTTTTCAGCGGCGACACCGGCGAGCCTGCCTGCGTGGCGGAAGGCGCGGCGCTCCTCTTCGACAAGACGAGCCGCAAGGCCGTGCCCTTGCCGGAGCCGATCGCGGCCCGCCTTTGAAATTCTTGAATGCGTCACTTGAAGAAAACGGAAGAAGAAAATGAGTGAGATGATCGAAGTCGCGCGCTCCAGCGTCCAGACCTGGGAAAGCGACCAGATGGGCCACATGAACGTGCAGTTCTATGTCGAGAAGGCGGGGCAGGGCCTTGCCGCGCTCGGTCTTGCGCTCGGGCTCGGTCCGCGTGTCTCGCGCGGCGAGGGCGCGCGTCTTCAGGTGAGCGACCATCATGTGCGCTTCCTGCGCGAGCAGCGCCCCGGCGCGCCTTTCTTCATTCGCGCGGGCGTTCTTGAGGTGCGCGATTTCGGCCTCAGCATCTATGAGGAAATGGTCAGCACCGTTTCCGGCGAGCCCGCCGCCACCTTCAATGCCGAAGTGCAATGGGTGGATGACGAGACGCGCGAGGTGAAGCCGCTGCCCGCAAAGGCAAAGGCCGCCGCGAAGGAACTGATCGTCGAGCGCCCGGTGCATGGCGCCCCGCGCGGCCTTGAACTCTACGATCCGCGCCCGGCGCCGAAGCTCGCCGATGCCGATGGTATGGGCATGGTCCGCACCTGGCAGGGTGACATCGCCCCACAGCTCTGCGACGCGCAGGGCTTCCTGTCCGTTCGTCATTTCATGGGCATCGTCTCGGACGGCATCCCGAACCTGCTCGCGCAGACCAACGGCACCGACCGCTCGAAAACGCCCTCCGTCGGCGGCGCCGCCCTCGAATACCGTTTCGTCTACCGGCGCTATCCGCGCGTGGGCGACATCCTGACGCTCCGCAGCGGGCTGAAGAATGTCGGCCCCAAGACATACACCTGGTGCCATTGGCTCTTCGATCTCGAAACCGGCGAGGCCGTGGCCACCGCCGAAGCCGTTGCCATCGCGCTCGATCTCACCACCCGCAAGGCAATCCCGATTCCGGACGAAATGCGCGCCAATCTTGAGTCGCTGGTGATCAAGGGGCTTGGCGTCTAGGAGATCGTTTGAAGCGTTCAAAGCTCAGCTGAACCGTCAACACCCCCATATCCGTCATTGCGAGGAGCACCGAAGGTGCGACGAAGCAATCCAGGAGCGGCAAGTGCTGCGTCTGCGGCCCCTGGATTGCTTCGCTTCGCTCGCAGTGACGGGATAGGATTCACAGTTCCGCAAAGCCGGGGGAGCTTTTCAAACAATCTCTAAACAAAAAGGGGAGCGGCATGGGAGGATTTCTGAGAAGCGCGCTGACGGCGGAGGAAGCGGCATTCCTCGACGGCGCTGCCGCCTTCACGGCCAAGACGGTCGCGCAACACGCAAACGAATGGGAGCGCTCCCGCCGCCAGCCGGTCGAGGCGCTTCGCGAGGCCGCCGCGCTCGGCCTTCTCCGTCTCGAAACGCCGAAGGCGGAGGGTGGTCTCGGCCATCGCTATCTCGTGAAGCTCGCGCTTTGCGAGGAAATGTCCCGGCGCTCATGTCGGGCGCGCTCTTCGGCGCCACCGCCTTGAGCGAGCCCGGCGCGGGCAGCGATTTTTCCTCCATCCGCACAAGCGCGCAAAAGGTGGAAGGCGGCTGGCGTCTCAACGGCGAGAAGGGCTGGATCACCAATGCCGGCATTGCCGATCTCTTCATCACCTATGTGCAGACGGATGCCTCGGCGGGCTGGCGCGGCATTGCCTGCTTCCTTGTCGATGCCCGCCGCGAAGGCTTCGCGCGCGGCGAGGCCTATGCGCTCATGGGCGCCCATGCGATTGGCGCGGGCGGCTTCGCCCTCCGGGATTATTTTGCGCCGGACGACGACATGCTCGCCCCGCCCGGCGAGGCCTTCAAGCTCGCCATGAAGGGCGTGAACGGCGCCCGCGTCTATGTCGCTGCCATGTGCGCCGGGCTTCTCGCCTCCGCCCTCGAAACAGCCCTCGGCTATGCGGCAGGACGCGAGGCCTTCGGCAAATCCCTTCTCGAACATCAGGGCCTCAACTGGTCGCTCGGCGATGTCGCGAACGATCTCGAGGCGCTTCGCGGCCTCGTCGCCCATGCCGGAGGCCTCATCGACCGCGGCGAAGACGCGGTCATGGCGGCAGCCCATGCCAAGAAGTTTGCAGGCAGGGTGACGCTTCCCCGCCTGGCCGACTGTGTCCAGGCGATGGGGGCGGCCGGCCTTCGCGAGGAATACGGCCTCCACCGCCACATCGCCTACGCCAAGCTCGGGGCTTACACCGACGGCAGCACCGAAATGATGAACGAACGCATCGGCGCCGGGCTGCTCAAGAGCTACGGGCCAGCGAAATAAGTGTGTATATATTTACGCACCGTATCTTGAGTTCCGCAGCATATTTGTGTATATATACACACACCGGAGACACATGGAGCGAAACAGCCGCAAACTGATCCAGATGCTCCGGCAGGACGGCTGGGAACTGGTGGCGACGCGCGGAGACCACCATCAGTTCAAGCATCCGGAGAAAAAGGGCCGGGTCACGATCCCGCACCCCAACAAGGACATTCCCGCCGGCACGGTCCGTTCGATCTACAGGCAGGCGGGCTGGCTTTGAGGAGAAGAGCGATGCGTTACGTCGCGATGGTTCACAAGCAGGAAGACACAGGCTACGGCGTCAGCTTTCCGGACTTTCCGGGCTGCATCGCCGCAGGCGGCACGTTGAGCGAGGCGCTTGCCGATGCGGCGAACGCGCTTGCCTTTCATGTCGAGGGAATGCGCGATGACAAGGAACCGATTCCGGCGCCGCGCGAACTCGACGAGATCGTCGCCGACCCGGCGCTGACGGAAGACCGCGAAGGTGCCTTTCTGACGCTCGTGCCGTTGATCGAAGATCGGGGCATCTCGAAGCGTGTGAACATCTCGCTCGATCCCGGTCTGCTGGAAGCGATAGACGAAGCGGCGAAGGAACGAGGCATGACAAGGTCGAACTTCCTCGCAAGCGCCGCGCGTCAGGCGCTGACGGCTTGAACGCAAACCAGAAAGACCCTAACGCTCCTCCGCCTCAAGCCGGTCCCTGAACGCGCGGATTTCCTCCGCCACGACGTCGGGAAATTCCATCGGCAGGAAATGCGTCGCGCCCGGCACCTGCGCCACATGCGCCTTCGGGTCGCGCCGTTTCAGCAGCATCGGGAAAGGTGCGCGGCAGGTCGATCCGTGCTCGGCATAAAGCAGCGCGAAGGGCACATGCAGGTTGCGCACGGCCTTGCCGATATTGTGTCCATGCGCACGGAAATTCGCCGCCTCCCATGAGGGCGCGCAGGAAAGTTCCACCTGTCCGTCCTCGCGCGTCTTCGTGCCGCCCGCCACATAGGCCTCGATGAATTCGCGCGGCCAGGTGCGGAAGGCGCCGCGTCCCTCGTAGCGATCCACCATCGTCTCCCGGTCGGGGAACACGGCGCGGCGCTTCTCCGCTCCTTCGGCGAGCGACAGCGGCCCGCCGCTCCTTCCCGTCAGCCGGTAGAGCGTCACGAGCATGCGGAAACTCGCGGGCGTCATCACCGGGTCGATCAGCACGAGGCCGCGCACAAGGTCGGGCCGCGCCGCCGCCGCCATGACGCTCGTCGCCCCGCCCATCGAATGTCCCGCGAGAATGATCTTGCGGCCCGTCGTCTTCGCGAAATCCTCGATCATCGCGATCAGGTCGTCGCGATAGACATACCAGTTGCGGTGCCTTGCCGGATCGGTCGGCAGCCGCGTCTCCCCGTGCCCGCGCGCATCCCAGGCGCGCACATGGAATTCGTCGGCCAGCGTCGAGAGGACCGGCGCATAGGTCATGCCGTTGAAGCCGTTGGCGTGGGCGAAATGGAGCGGCGTCTTCCCCGGATCGTCATGACCCCATTCGAGATACGAAATCGCCCCTTCCGGCAGCGGCAGGCTTCGCCGCGCCGGCGTCTCACGCACAACGGTTTTCATGAAGGTCAATCCAGCAGTTTTTTCTTCTTGAGCCACCCGGCCACGATGGCGACAGCTTCGGCCATCTTCTCCGGCTGGCCAATATAATAATGCGTCGCGCCCTTCACGAAATGAAGTTCCTTGTCGTCATGTTGCACGCCTGCATAGATGCGCGCCGCGTGGGAGGGCGTACAGCCGTCATCGGCGCTGTTCTCGATCACGAGCACCGGCACGAGATATTCGTCCGTATAGGGCGGCTGGTTGGGGTTCTTCGGGTCGTAGAGATCGAGCTCCACGTCCCGGTCGTCGGGGTCGAGTTCGTTGCGGATCGACGGGTCGAGCCATTCGGTCAGCGTGATCGCCCGGCTCACATGCGCCGCGAGCTGCAGCACGGCGTCGGCGGGAATGAGCCCCGCGCGAGGCCGCGCTCCGCCGCTTCGGCACGGTCGAGGAAATCGCCGGCGCCGCGACCTTCCTCGCCAGCCCCCGCGCGTCCTTCATCACCGGCGAAGTCCTCGTCGTCGATGGCGGTCAGGTGCGGTAGTTGCAATTTCTGCTGTAGTCGTCAGGACCACCCTCCCACAGGGGGAGGGTGGGACCGCTCGCAATGACGAACTGAAGGAGAATTCCTAGTCCTTCCCGATCGAACCTTCCTTGAACAGCCGCTCGCGCAACTCCTTGTCGAACACCTTGTTGTTGCGGCGAATCCATTCGAGCACCATCACCGCATGCTCGATTTCCTCGTCGCGATTGTGCTCGAGGATCTTCCTGAGCTCTGGATCGGTGCAGGCTTCCGCGCGCTGGTTGTACCAGTCGACGGCTTCGAGTTCCTCCATCAGCGACACAATGGCGCGATGCAGGTTGAGCGCTTCGGGTGACAGATTGGCTTCGTGCAGGCCTTCGCTGGACATGGGGACTCCTTCAGTGTTCTTGGCAGGCGTTCATTCAACGACCAGTTGGAACTGACGCCTCGTCAGGCGCGGGTAGGGCGGGAAATCCGCAAGCAGCTCCCCGCCCGTTTGTTTTAGCATGGAAAGGACGGCCTCGCGCTCGCTTCCGCGCAACGAGGCGAGAAAATCGAGCGGCCTTTGCAGCATCCAGAGGTCGAAGGTGAAGATCGCGCGCTTGTCGCGCGCTCCTTCGAGTTCGAACTCATGCATGCCGAGCGCGCGCGGCAGCGGTTGCTTGCCCGCGATGAGTTCGGGATGTGCCTCCACATGCGCCGTCAGCGCCTCTGCCGTCTTGAGAAGCACCGGCAGATATTCCCGCGCGATCCGTGCAAGGACGGGCTTGAGCGTCTCGGGCACTTCGTCCTGCCCGAGAAACGCGCCGCCCTTCGGATGCGGCGGCTTCGTCATGCGCTGCACCCATTCGGCGACTTTCGGCGCAAGCCTCTTCATGATCTCGCCGGAAGCCGGGTCGCGGTATTGATGCGCATAGAGCGGCCCGTAAAGGCCGAAATCGGCGATCGAAGGCCGTGTGCCGAAGAGGAAATCGTGCTTCGCAAAATGCGCGTCGAGTTCGGCAAGAAGCCCCTCATAGGATGTCTCGATGGCCGGCCCCGTCACCGGCGTCACGCCCAGCGCCGGCAGCGCGCCCGCGAAGGGCTTCGCCGTTTCCTCGCCCACGGCGCGCTGTCCCGCTTCGTCGAGGTCGGGGCGCGACAGCCGTCCGAATTCGGAGATCGCGAAGTCCCGGTTCTTCGTCCAGCGGTAATGCATGGCCGGCATCTTCAGCCATTCATCCGCCCACGTTTCGATGAGAAGCGCCGCGAATTTCTGCTTCGCGCCTTCGGGATAGATCGTCGGCTCGGGAAACCGCGCCTCGAAATGGTCGATGATCTCGCTCGAATCCTGCCATGTCTCGTCTTCCGGCGTCACGACGACGGGGATCACCGGCCAGCCGACGCGGGCGAGGATCACGTTGCGATAGATCTCGCGCGTCGGCGTGATTTCCGAAAAGGGAATGCGCTTGTAGCGCATATAGGCGCGCACCTTGCCCGAGAAGTAGCTCACTTCCGCGCCGTAGAACTCATATCCCTTGGTCATGATTTTCTTTCGTTCCCCGCGCGGCGCAAACCGGATGGGTGCGCTTTCAGCCCGTCGAATTTCTATTCATTGGCACTAATAGTGTTAATTTATCCGCGATGCGCCCTCACCGGCCGAGAACCTCTTTCGCTTCCGCACCCTTCAGCACGTCGAGATAGAGCGCCTGTCGGCACTGGTCGAGGCAGGCGATGATGTGGTTGGGTCTCTCCCCCTTCACATAGAAAAAGAGATTGTAGCGCATGCCGCCCACATTGCTCACGGCGTCGAGTTGCCACACCGCGTCATGCGAGGGCGCCTTGCCTCCGCCCGCCGCCGTCTCGATAAGCGCTGCCGCCCGGGTGCGCCGTTCGCCCTCCAGCTTGCCACCCTCGAATGCCTGGAAGCGGATGTCGTAGCGCGCATCGAAGGCGCCGACGGAAGGCGGGGGAACGGCGCCGGGCGGCATGGCGAGAATGGAAACC
>JAGUWA010000175.1 GCA_020062605.1 Parvibaculum sp.
ACGGAACTCAATTCCGACTGGTTCAAATCCGAGGGCGGACAGAAGCAGATCAGAACATGGCCGCGCCGCCGGCTCGGCCTCGAAGAAGACCTCGACGGGACGCTGCTCCTCCTGGCCTCGGACCACAGCCGCTTCATCACGGGTGCGCTCTTCACCACCGACGACGGACAATCGCTCTGACGCTTTGTCGCGCCGAGCGGTAATAGTTTATTAATTATAATCACACATGATTTTCCATATGTTGCGGCACTTGCGACAGAAGGAAAACCGCCGTGGGGAAATTGCTCGCCGGATTCGTTCTGGGCTTTCTTGCTTGCGTCTGGACCTACGGTCTGGACCCGATGCAGGCTGCCTTCAGCTTCGGCCGCAAGGTTTCCGTCACGCACCAGCATATCCAGGAGGAATACCGCGTCGACTCGCGCTACGGCCATAAGGGCCAGTACGGCGAGTACCGCAGCACCGACCTTCCTGAACCCCGGCCCGGCAGGCTTGCAAATCCCATGGGTTATTGGCTAAGTCAGCAGGGAGGGCCGCCTGTCATGTAGCACCCTCGCGCATGGGGGAACATGATCGGTGGACTGACAATCGGGACCTGGATCGTATTGGCGCTGCCGATGCTTGCGATCGTCCTTTCCGCTATTTCCTGGGCAAGAGCGGCGCGATGACCGCGGTCGCCGGAACCGTCATCGCAGTCTATCTCCTCGCCATGCTAGGTCTCGGCGCCGCGGCCTATCGCTACACCGCCAATCTCAAGGACTACATTCTCGGTGGACGCCAGCTTGGCGGCGCCGTCGCGGCGCTGTCTGCCGGCGCCTCGGACATGAGCGGCTGGCTGATGCTTGGCCTGCCCGGCGCGATCTACGTGTCCGGTCTCAACCAGATATGGATCGCCGTGGGCCTCGTCGCCGGTGCACTCATCAACTGGCGCTTTGTCGCGAGACGCCTGCGCCGCTACACCGAGATCGCGGGCGACGCGCTCACCATGCCGGACTATTTCGAGAACCGCTTTGCCGACAAGAGCCGGGTGCTGCGTGTCGCGAGTGCTTTCGTCATCCTCGTCTTCTTCACGATCTACACATCGGCCGGCCTTGTCTCGGGTGCCATTCTCTTCGAGCAGGTCTTCGCCCTCGACTACCGCGTCGCCCTCATCATCGGCACGGCGAGTATCCTTTCCTATACGGCGATCGGCGGCTTTCTCGGCGTCTGCTGGACCGACACGGTGCAGGGCATCATGATGTTCTTCGCGCTTCTGATCGTGCCGGCCATCGCCATCTCGTCCATGGGAGGCTGGGACGCGGCGGCTATCGCCACGGAGGAGGCGGCACCTTCCGGCGTATTCGATGCCTTCCACGACACGACATTCATCGGCGCCATCTCTCTCATGGCCTGGGGGCTTGGCTATTTCGGTCAGCCGCACATTCTCGCGCGCTTCATGGCGCTTCGCGACGAGCGCGACATGCCACAGGCGCAGATGATCGGCATGACATGGATGGTGCTCGCGCTTTACGGTGCCATCGCGACGGGACTTGCGGGCATCGGTTATTTCGCTACCGCACCTCTCGACAATCCGGAGACGGTCTTCCTCGCCTTGTCGCAAGCCCTCTTCAGTCCCTGGTTCGCGGGCTTGCTTCTCGCCGCGGTGCTCGCCGCGATCATGAGCACGGTGTCGTCTCAGCTTCTCGTCTCGTCGAGCGTCATTGCGGAAGATTTCTGGAAGCGGCTCCTGCGTCCCCGCGCGGAGGCAAGGGAACTCCTGAGGGTAGGGCGGCTTTCGGTTCTGGTGATTTCCGTCGCCGCCTTTGTGCTCGCCCTCGACAAGGACAGCACGGTCCTTTCGCTCGTCGCCTATGCCTGGGCCGGATTCGGCGCGGCGTTCGGGCCTGTCGTCCTCTTCTCGCTCTTCTGGTCGCGCATGACGCGCAATGGCGCGCTCGCGGGCATGATCGCCGGTGCCGCCACGGTGATCGTCTGGAAGCAATTGTCGGGCGGGCTCTTCGACATTTATGAAATCCTTCCCGGATTTCTCGTCGCGAGCGTAGGCATTCTCGGCGTCAGCCTGCTGGGGAAGGCGCCGGAAGAGGCGCTCGTCGCGATGCACGGTCAAGCCGCGAAGACTTGACCCCAAAACGTCCCGTTTTGACACAAGCCATTGATTTTGCTTGTTTTTTACCTTTTCTCTCCGCACCCTTGTCGCACTGATTCGACGCGACTTCGAGGGCGAGGAGGTCCCGGGCCGTCATGTCCAACTTTCTGGTCGGTGTCATCGTCGGTTTTTTCGTCTGCGTCTGGGCGCTCGATGCGAGCCCCGTTGCCGCGACGGTGGCGCTTGTCGAGCGCGTGCGCCAGGTGGAAGTGAGCTTCGCCGCCGAAGCGACGCCGGACGCGCATGCTGCGCCCCTGGCAGCGAACACGGCTACAGTTCCCGAGGGGCGCT
>JAGUWA010000269.1 GCA_020062605.1 Parvibaculum sp.
ACCGCGCCGAGATGCGCCGCGCCGAAGGTGAAACCGTGAAGAAGCTGCATGAGAAAGAGAAGCGCGACCGGCGGGTTGAGCGCCGTCACCGTCCAGCGGAGGACAGCGGCAACGGCCGCCAGCATGACGAGGCGGACCGCGCCGAAGCGCGCCATTAGCGGCCCCGAAATGTAGAACAGGACGATCTCGGCGATGACGCCCGCCGCCCACAAGAGGCCGATCACCGTGTCGGAATAGCCCTGGCGCTGCCAGGCGAGCGAGCCGAAGGCGTAGTAGACGGCATGGGTCGCCTGGGTGAGGCTCGCCGATAGCACGAAGAGCACGAAGACCGGGTGCCGCCCGATTTCGAGGATGGCGGCGAACCTTCTTTCACCGTGCCGGGCTGGTTTTCGCACCGGCGCCGGAACGCGCGGCAGGAGAGACACTCCCGCCACATTGGAGACGAGCGCGGCAACGATGCAGAGGACGACGATGGACGGCGCGTTCCATTCGAGCAGCCAGCCCGCCCCGGCGCTCGCCGCGATGAAAGTGATGGACCCCCACAGGCGCACGCGGCCGTAATTCATGCCCTCCTCGATCCGCGCGCGCATGGCGATCGTCTCGACGAGCGGCGAGATCGAGGGGAAGACGGCGTTGAGCACGAGCGCGACGAGAAGGATCGGCCCGAAGCCCTCGACGACGAGGAACAGCGCGGCGGAGCCAAGCGATGCCCAGGCAAGCCAGAGCGCGACGCGGCGCCGGTCGCCCAAACGGTCGGCAACGGAGGCGAAGAAGGGGCTCACCACGATGCGCAGGAAGAGCGACAGCGCCACCACGAGCGAAATCTCGCCCGCGTCGAGCCCCTTCGATTTCAGCCAGACCGGAAAGAACGGCAGATAGACGCCCGTGAACAGGAACATCGTGCCGTAGACGGATGCAAGGCGGATGGCGAGAGACATGGAAAGGGAAACCCCGGACGCTGCGCCAGAGTGATAGCGCGGCGCACGGTGTCGGGGGAAGGGGTGGTCGAGGGAAACCAACCCCCGCCCCGAAATTTACGACGCTCACGCGCCGCAAATTTCGACCCTCCCCGAGGGGAGGGTGGGTGGCTGATGTTCGTCATACGGAGACAAGCTCCAGCCTCTCCGCCCACCCGCCCTTGGGGGCGGGTCGAAAAATTCAAGCGTAGCGCAGAAGTTTTCGGGGCGGGGGAAGAGGCATTCGCAAGCGCCCCTATCCGAAGGACGGCAGCGGCAGCTTGCGCCTTTCGGTCGCGGCGACGAGATGGTCCCAGATGCGGGCTTCAAGGTTCCGCGCCCATGAGGCATCCGACGCCTCGACATGGGTTTGCAGTTCGATCAGCAAAGCGGCAAGCGCGGCATTGCGGGCATTGAGCGCGGTGACGCGAAGCGACCCCTCCTTCTCCGATGCCGCGGCGGCAAGCTTCTTCTTCAGCGCATCGTCGGTGACGAGCGCCGCCGCATGGGAAAAGAGCGAACGCATCTCCGCATTCTCGGCGACGCGAATGTCGGCGGCGCGATCGTATTCCTCCGCCGTCATGAACATCATCATGCCCATGATGCCGACATTGCCCATGGAATATTCGGCATTGAGATGGGGCGCGATATCGCCGAGCAGCGTGCCGAAGAAGCCCTGCATCACGGTTCCGACATCGGGTTTCATGCGCGGCCCTCCTTCGAGAGTTCGGCGAGCCGGCGCGCCAGCACGCGGTTGTGAACGTCGGTGCAATACCAGCTCGAAAAGGCGAGCACCGGATCGCGGTTCGCACCGGTCTGGTATTCCTTGCCCGCCGAAATCCAGATGGCGAGGCCTTTCAGCGAATTGAATATCTCCCACCAGCGCAGGCGGACGGGATCGGCCTTGAGACCGCTCGCCTCCTCCCACAGCCGGATCGCTTCGTCGCGCGCGATCATGCCGCCCGGACGCTCGGGCCGCTCGTGAGCCCAGAGCGGATCGACCGCCCAGGCGACGTCTTCCAGCGGGTCGCCGAGATGGCACATTTCCCAATCGAGAATGGCGCGAATGTTTCCTTCCGCGTCGAACAGAAAATTGCCCGTGCGATAGTCGCCATGCACGACGGAAATCTTTTCGGCGGGCGAAGGCGGGTTGCGCTTGAGCCAGCGGATCGCAGCGCGCGCCACGGGCTGCGGCTCAAGTTCGTCCTCGTCGATCACCTTTTCCCACTTCTCGAGCTCGCGCTTCCAGCACTCCTCGGGCGCGATCGGGTCCATGTTCGCGGCAAAGCCGATGCCGTGCGGATCGGCAGCCGCGATATGGCCGAGATGGGTCCAGAACTGGCGTCCGATCTTCTCGGCGAAATTACCGTAGGGCTCCGCGTTGAAGGGCGATCCCGCCTGACAACCCTCGATCTGCTCCATGACGAAGAAGGGCCGGTCGAGCCATGAGAGATCGGTTTCGAGATAGAGCGGTTCGGGAACGGGAAGGCCCGTCGGATGGAAGGCGCGGTAGGCATTGTATTCGAGGTCGCGCTCGGTCTCGATCAGGCTCGCAACCGGATCGCGGCGCAGGATGAGCGGGCGCTCCACCTTCGCGCCACCCTCCTCCCAGCTTGCATGAAGACGGAAGGTTTCGCGGCTGGCGCCGCCATGAATGCGCGAGACGCGGCTCACCTCGATGTTGGAGGCCTGGGGCATACGGTGAGCGAGATAGGCCGCGACGCGGCGGGCCAGGTCTTCCATCGCCATCCCCTCACTTCGCCGGATCGAGAATGTCTTTGAAGCCGGACGGCGCGTGTGGCCCGATGACGAGCTGCTCGAGAATGCCGCATCCCTTGCGCGTCGAACCGTCGGGCAAGGTCATGACGGCCTCCGAGAAGGCCTGGATGTGCAGGTGGGGCGGCGCATAGCTCGTTATGTCGGAGAGCCTGAACTCCTCGTAGCCGAGCGCATTGTCGCCCTTGTGCGCGCCATGGCTCCACTCGGGATGTCCATAGCCGATGCCCAGCATGTAGAAATTGTATTTCGGCGTGAGGTCGATGCGCGTCTTTTCGCCCTTGCGGCTCTCGAAGAAGATCGAACAGGACTTTGCGTGGCGCGAGCCGGAGACATAACCGATCTCGTAGCTGACGCGGTCCATCTCCTCCGCCTTCGCATCGCGGCCGAGCGGGCACATGACGCCGGAAAGGTTCCACGCATCGCCATGCTCGTCGTCGTTGACGTGGAACAGCGTGATCCTGTCCTCGAAATTGAGCGGCGCCCAGAGCCAGAAGAACTGAAACGGCATCGGCGGCACAAGGGGCTGCGGGTCGGACGCGCCGATCGCGCGCACGCCCCAGGAGCGGTCGCGCGTGCCGGAATAGCTGGCGGGCATCACCTCGATGCGTCTGCCCTTGACCTCGATCCAGCCTTCCCATGTGCCGTTCTGCGTGAGCCGCGTGAGATCCATCAGTGTGCGCGGCCCGTTGCGCCGCGTGAAGCGCGGCTCCTTGAGTGCGGGTGCGCGGCCCGTGAAGGTGAGATCGGCCTTCAGCCCGTGTTCGTTCTCCGCGACGCGGACACGCAAGACCTGCAGCGGCTCGACGACATCGACGGAGAGCGGGCCGACGAAGGTGTCCATGCGCTCCATGTTGAGGAAGCGCGAGGCATGCAGATTGTGCTGCACGCCGTCGACAATGACGCTGAAGGCCGCGTCCATGATGTTGAGATGCGGGTAGACGCCGAGCGCCGCGGCGAAATAGACGTCACCCGTCTTCGTGTAACCGTTGAAGAAATAACGGTCGTAGAAGTTCCGGTCCGTCCCCGAAAAGGCAATCGGCTCGGGCGTCTGGTGAATTGGAAAATCGTCTGCCTTGGTGAGCATGTCGCATCCCTCCCCGCTTTTTTGCCGCTCCGGCTTGTCCCGCCGGTTGCGTGTTTTTGTTTTGATGGCGCAACAATGGTCCCGCCGCCGGGGTGGGTCAACGCCGCGTCACCCGGACGGCGGATGACGAAGCGGCAACGCCCTTGGGATCAGAGTTCGATCATCTCGAAGCCGGCTTTCGCCGTACCGCAAAGCGGACATATCCAGTCGTCCGGTATGTCCTCCCAGCGCGTGCCTGGCGCAATGCCTTCGTCGGGCAACCCCTCTGCCTCGTCATAGATGAAACCGCAGGTCGCGCATTGCCACTTCCTCCAGGGCTCTGCCATGAAGACCTCCTCTGCGCCGCGTTGCTCTACTCAAAGTTTAGCGCAAAAGGGCACACGATGCAGGATCAGGGAAGACCGAGCGAACGGAAGAACGCATCGACGGCGTCCGTGTAGGGACCGGCGGTGCCAAGCTCCTCGTTGATCTCGCGATGCGAAAGATCGACGCGAAGGAGCGCCGCCTCGCCGCCTGACGCTCTCACCGCAGCGACGAAGCTTTCGGAATTCGGACAGGCGTCATCGCGTCCGGTCGAGCAGACGACGAAGAGAGGCGGCGGCGTCCCCGCGAGACGATGGAGCGGCGATGCCTCTCGCCAATAGGCCGGATCGTCGCCGAAGACGCGGTCGTAGAAGCGGTAGTGCGGAGCTTCCATGATCGAAGGCAGATCGAGCGCCGCGCTGTCGAGGATGACGGCACCGGGAACGGGCTTTGCTCCCTGCCCTTGCATGATGGCGGGGCTGGCCAGGGCGAGCGCAACGAGATGCGCGCCCGCCGAATGGCCCATCGGCACGACGCGCGAAGGATCGCCGCCCCACTCGCTCGCCTTTTCCTGCACGGCGGCAAACGCGCTTGCGACATCCGCCGCCTGCTCGAGCGCATCCGCCCCCGGCGCGAGCCGATAGTTCATGGAAACGAAGATGAAGCCCTGCGGCAGCCAGCGCGCGGCCTTGCTCTCGTACATGCGGGGCATCGCCTTGTCGCCGAGAAACCAGGCGCCGCCATGCACCATCAGGATCACCGGCGCATTCATGGTGCCTTCGGAAATGTAGACGTCCATGCGCTGCTTTGGATCGTTGCCGTAAGCGACATCGCGCAGAATCTTGGTGCCGTCCGGCAGCCCTGCTGCGCGGGCAGAGAGGCTCGCCGACGCGGGAAGCGCGGCGAAAAGAAAGAAGGCGAGAACGGCAAGCAACGCGGTACGGTCTGTCATGCAAGGCTCCGATACTTCTTTCAACGGACGGCCGGGGCCGTTCCGTCGCAGAGCGGGACTTCTGCGCATGTCGCCTTGAGCATAGACTGCGACAGGCGAAAACACAGGCGAGGACAAGCACATGAAACTCTGGCTCACCATCGGCGCGCTGAGCGGCTTTCTTTCGGTGGCGCTCGGCGCCTTTGCCGCGCACGGGCTGCAAGCGCGCGTCGGGCCTGCGGAACTCGCCGTCTTCGAAACCGGTGCGCGCTATCAAATGTATCACGCGCTCGCCCTCCTCGCCGTTGCCTGGGTTGCGGCGCAGGGCGGCGGCGCCTCCGCGAGTGTCGCCGGATGGGCCTTCGTCGCCGGCACGCTGCTCTTTTCGGGTTCGCTCTATTATCTCGGTCTCACCGGCAGCCGGGCGCTCGTCATGATTACACCCGTTGGCGGCGTTGCCTTTCTCATCGGCTGGCTCTCGCTCGCCCTGGCGGGATGGTCGCTCCGCGGAACGCCCGGCGGCTGAGATACAAAGCTTCGCAAAGGCGGCTCTGGACAGGGGCGGGACCGCTTCCTATTTTACTAGACCGTGGTCTAGTTTTTCTGTAAGCCGGGTGGCGGGCAGATGGAGGAGGCGCGACGATGAGCGCGACGGAGAGCGAACGCATTCTGGTGGTCGGCGGCGGCATGGCCGGCCTCTGGACCGCGCTGGAGCTGGCGCGGAAAGGCCGCAAGCTGACCGTTCTGGAGCGCGACCCGCCCCCGCCCGAGGCTTCCGCCGATGAGGCGTTCGAGAGCTGGGAGCGCAAGGGCGTCGGCCATCTGCGCCACAGCCACGCTTTCCTCGCGCGGCTCCATATCCTGATCCGCGACCATTACCCCGACCTCATGCAGGAACTGCTGGACGCCGGCTGCCGCGAGATCGGCTTTTCCGACAATCTGCCGGTCGCGCTCAAGGACAAGTATGAACCCGTGCCCGGCGACAAGGACATGACGATCCTGACGAGCCGCCGCACGACGCTCGAATACATCCTGCGCCGCTATGCCGGCCGCCGGCAGAGTATCCGCTTCGAGACCGGCACGCTTGTGCGCGATGTGCTGACGGAGAAAGCGGAGAACGGCACGCTCCGCGTCACCGGCGTGAAGGCCGAACGGAACGGCGAAACGAAGGACTGGCTCGCCGACATCGTGATCGACGCCGCCGGCAAGAACAGCCAGATCATCGACTGGCTGAACGAGAGGGGCGCGGGCATCACCGAGGAAGCCGAGCGCGCGGGCATCCTCTATTTCACCCGGCACTACAGGCTGCGCGACGACGTGGACGAGCCCGCCCGCACGAAGGTGCCGGGCGCGGGCGATCTCGGCTTCATCAAGTATGGCCTCTTCCCCGCCGACAATGGCTGCTTCTCGATCACGCTCGCCGTCCCCGAAATCGAAATGGAATTGCGCCGTGCCATCATCCGGCCGGAGACGTTCGATGCGATCTGCGCCCAGCTTCCGGGCATCGCGCAATGGACCTCGAGTGAGACGTCCGATCCCGTGAGCCGTGTCTTCGGCATGGGCGAACTCATCAGCCGCTGGCGCCACATGACGAAAGACGGGAACCCTCGTGTGCTGAACTTCTTCCCGATCGGCGACAGCGTGATCCGGACGAACCCGCTTTACGGACGAGGCTGTTCTTTCGCAGGCGTCGCGGCTGAAGGGCTCGCCGAGATACTCGGCAAGACGGACGACATGCGCGAACGCGCGCGGCTCTATCATGCGCGCCTCGCCAGAGAACTCCGCCAGCACTATGACGACATGGTGAAGCAGGACCTCGCGGCGGCGAAGCGCGCGCGCAACGCGCTCGATCCCGACTACAGGCCCGGCGTCAAGGCGCGCCTCTTCAAGAGCTTCGCCGAGGATGCCATCCTGCCCGCCATCCGCGGCGATGTGGAGCTGATGCGCGCCTTCATGCGCTCGTTCCACATGGTCGATCCGCCGAACACATGGGCACGCGACCCGCGCAATGTGTCGAAGGTGCTGACCACCTGGGCGCGCGGCAGAAAACGCAACGCCGATCTCTACCCGCCGAAACTCGGGCCGGGCCGCCGCGAGATGCTGACCTTGCTCGGCCTCTCGCCGACGGCTGATTCCGAGCGGTTGAAGTCCGCCTGACGGCAGGAATACTGGACAAGAAAACGGAGGAAACCGGCGATGACATTTCCGGAGCCGCACTACGTCGATACCAACGGCATTCGCATGGCCGTCTACGAACAGGGACCGAAGGACGGCGTGGCCGTCGTGATGTGCCACGGCTTTCCCGAAATCGCCTATTCCTGGCGCCATCAGCTTCCCGCCATCGCGGGTGCGGGCTTCCGCGCCATCGCGCCCGACATGCGCGGCTACGGCTATACCGGCGGACCGAAGGGCAAGGACGCAGTGCCGCTCTACGACATTGCGCATCTCACCGACGATCTCGCCGGCCTGCTCGACGCGCTCGGCCTCGACAAGGCGATCTTCGCCGGACATGACTGGGGCGGTATCGTGGTCTGGCAGATGGCGCTGCGCCATCCGGACCGCGTGGCGGGCGTCATCGGCGTCAACACGCCCTTCATGCCACGCGGCCCCATCGACCCGATCGCCGGCATGCGCATGGCCTTCGGCGAAGACATGTACATCGTCTTCTTCCAGAATTTCGGCGTGGCGGAAAAGATATTCGAGAAGGACGTCGCCCGCACGATGCGCTTCTGGTACCGCAAGAGCCCGATGAAGCTCGCCGATTTCGACAAGCTGCCGGCCGACCAGAAGAACTTCTCCTTCCTGAAGAGCTTCGAAACGGACGAAAGCACCTGGATCGGCGAAGGGTTGCTGACGGCGGAAGAACTCGATTACTACACGCGAGCCTTCGAGACGTCCGGCTTCGAGGGCGGCATCAACTGGTACCGCAACTTCACGCGCAACTGGGCGATGAGCGAGGGCCAGACGGAGAAGGTCGACGCGCCGGGCCTGATGATCTCGGCGGCCGACGACATCGTGCTGCGGCCGGAGCTTGCCATCGGCATGGAACAATATGTGCCCGACCTCGAAAAGCACATCATCCCCGATTGCGGCCACTGGACCCAGTCGGAGAAGCCGCAGGAGCTGAACGCCCTGATGGTGGACTGGTTGAAGCGCCGCTTCGGCTGAGCCGCCTGCCCGCTCCTCCCCGGTCCCTTCTTGACTTGCCCTGCCCCTCGAAATGACCAGAATAGAAGTTTCGGTCAGTCTGAGGGGCGGACATGGCGATTGTGGAGGCGATTTCCGGAGCGCCAGACGCCCTGCGCGGCTTCCTCTACTGGCTGATCTTCATCAATACGGCCTCGGTGTTCTTTGTCTTCCACCGCGTGGAAGCGCGATGGGTTCTCGCCGTCTGGGTGGCACTCGTCCTGCTGAGCATGGGGCTCGCGGAGCGGGAGATCGCGCCCCGCCTTGTTGCCGCCGCAACTGCCGCGCTCTGGACGCCCCTTCTCGTCTGGCTCGTCTGGCGGAACCCCGTCGAGGACGTGCGCGAGCCCTGGGGCACCTACCTCGGGCTGCTTTTCGCCTCGAACCTCGTTGCCGTATGCCTCTCCGCGGCAAATTTCTGGCTCCACATAGTCCCTTGAGACTGGCGGAGGATCCAGCCGCCGCGGATATGCAAAGCGAACATCACGCTGCTAGACTGCGCGCACGTTGCAGCCTTGGCATTAACCGGGTGAAACGGATGGCAACCGGCAACTCTCCAGCACGCGACCACGCCACGCTTCTCTTTGCCAACGAAACCTTCTACCGCGCTTTTGCGGAGCGTGACGTCACACTCATGGGTGCCCTGTGGGCCGAACAGGAGCCCGTGACCTGTCTCCATCCCGGCTGGCCCCCGGTGGAAGGCCGCGACAACGTACTGCAAAGCTGGCACGCCATTCTCACCGGCCCTGCGAGCCCCGACATCGAATGCCTGCACTCGCGGGCGGGCATCCACCGCGACATGGGGCTCGTGATCTGCTATGAGCGCATCGGACAGGACTATCTCATCGCCACGAACATCTTCATACGGAGCGGCGAGGGATGGCTTCTCGTTCACCACCAGTCCGGCGCGGCACCAGAACCCGGCGACGGCGCAGCGCCACCGAGACGCAGCATCAACTGAAGAGGGCTCGCTTACATTCTTGTTAGCGGGTTGTTGCCCCCCAGCGAACCCGATATGATCCCCGGCGTTCGGGAACGCCCCGCCGCACGAGACATATCGGTGTCTGGCCACCCGTTCGCCGCCCACGACAGGCGAAATTTTTAATCCGGTCCGGGTTCGCGCCCGCCAATGGGAGCTCCGGACGCCGCCCCTTGTTGCGGGTTGAGCGGACCTGAAGAGGCTTGAGAGGACGAAGGCATGTCGCAAGTGCTTGAGCGGAATGCGGCCGCTGAACCGAAACCGGAAGCGCCGGCCGTGCATCTCGCGCCCGAGGCACCGAAGCTCGCCGCCATCCATGGTGACCGTCCGCTCAGGATCCTGCTGCCAAGCTATCGCTCCAACCCGACAACCGGCGGCCAGGGCGTCTATATGCGCCATATCGCCAAGGCGCTGGCCGAACTCGGCCACCAGGTCGATGTGATTTCCGGCCCGCCCTATCCCGAACTCGACCCGCGCGTGAAGCTCATCAAGCTGCCCTCGCTCGACCTCTACGCGAACTCGCATCCGATCCGCTCGATCCGGCCCTGGATGTTCGCCTCCCCCATCGACCTCTTCGAATGGTGGAGCCACGCGACCGGCGGCTTCTCCGAGCCCTATACGTTCGGCGAACGCATGGCGCGCTATGTCCGCGGCACGCTCGACGATTACGACGTCTGCCATGACAACCAGACGCTCTGCTGGGGCCTCCTCAAGATGCGCGACATGGGAATGCCCGTTGTCGGCACGATCCACCACCCGATCACGATGGACCGGCGCATCGACATCGAACACGCGCGCTCGCTGAAGCTGCGGCTTCTGAAGAAGCGCTGGTATTCTTTCCTCAACATGCAGATCAAGGTGGCCCGCCAGCTCGATCCGCTGATCGTCGTCTCCGAAAGCACGCGGCGCGACGTGGCGCGCGAATTCGGCGTCGACGTGTCGAAGACGCGGCTCGTGCTGCACGGCATCGACCATGTGCAGTTCCGTCCGATGCCGCATGTGAAGCGGCGCGACGACCTCATCGTCGCCTGCGCGAGCGCCGACGTGCCGCTGAAGGGCCTCATCTACCTGATCCGCGCCTATGCGGAACTGCTGAAGACGCGGCCGGACCTCAAGCTCAAGGTGATCGGCAGGCTGCGCGAGGGCAACACGTCCTACGAACTGCACCAGCTTGGCATCATGGACAAGGTGGAATTCGTGAGCGGCGTGACCGACGAAGACATCACCACGCTCTACAACGAAGCGACGATCGCCGTGTCGCCGTCCGTCTATGAAGGTTTCGGCTTTCCCTGCGGAGAGGCGATGTCCTGCGGCACGCCGGTGATCGCGACCAATGGCGGCTCACTGCCGGAAGTCGTGGGCGATGCCGGCATCGTGGTGCAGCATTCGAACCCGCCCGCACTCGCCGAGGCCATAGCGAAGATGCTCGACAATCCGGAGATGCGCGCCGCCTATGGCCGCGCCGGACGCGAGCGCATCCTCGCCAAATTCAAATGGGAACGCGCGGCACGTGAATGCGCGGAAATTTACAGGCAGACGATAGAGAATGCAGACAATCGACTTGAACGTGCTCGGGCTTAGGGACGGCCAGCGCGCGCTCGACCTCGGTTGCGGCGCGGGACGGCATGTCCATGCCATGTACTACCACGCGCA
>JAGUWA010000100.1 GCA_020062605.1 Parvibaculum sp.
GGCGGGGCTTCTGCATGTCGCCGGGCGTCTCGGCGCGGATGACTGGCAGGGGCGGCGGGGCGTGCAGTTCACGATCGAGGACGCCGTTCCGACGCGCGACGCACGGCCGTGAAAACGGCAGGTTTTGAGCGCGTTCCCGGCTCAAATCGGGGGTTGCCAGAGGCGGTTTCGCCCCTTATAAGGCGCGCTCGTGGCGGGTTCTTCCGCCCGGCCGCGCCGCGGTCCCGCGTGCGCCCTTCGTCTATCGGTTAGGACGCCAGATTTTCATTCTGGAAAGAGGGGTTCGACTCCCCTAGGGCGTGCCAGCAAATTCAACGACTTAAGCCGTTCAGCCGCGATCCGTTCAACCGCCGTTCAAGTTTCTTCTGGCGATCCGTTCAACTTCGCGCGCGCTTTGTTCCCCGCGCGTTCGGGGAGCCCAGCGGGATATTCACTTTTCAGCCGCCTCCTCGCGTCTTCCCATGACAGAGACTCGTGGACGAAGAACGTGAATGTCGTTGCGCCGTCGCTTGCACGCTGCGATGCGGGCCGTCGAAAGATGAAGTCCATTTCGCGATAGGTATCGGACTGTTTCGCAGTGGCGCCCTCTGTGGTGAAGCCGCTTGCGATGTTCGCCCCCAGCGGCGCCAGCGGGCGCGGCAGAACGACGCACGTCAAATCGACCGGCAGGGAAATATCCGTCATATCGAGCGGGCCGCCATAGAGCGTCACGGCCTTCATCTGCGCTGCGCTGCTCATGCCTTTTCCTTTCGCTTCCTGGTGCGGCGCGCTTCGCCGTCGGCCGCGCGGATGGCGCCCATGTAAACACGGCCGAAGCGTTCAACCTCTTTCTTCGCCGCGCCAAGATGGGCGTGTGGCATGTCTGGAGCGACGAGCATATGCGGCGCTACCTCGCCGAGCTCCGGTTCCACTGGGACCATCGCCAATCCCCAAGGGCAGCGGCAAGCGACGTGAGCTTGTTGCCGTTCCCTCCATCGTCCTTATGCGGATTTTGTTGTCGCGCGGCCATGGCCGCGAGCTTCGCCGGACGAAAACCGGGAGCGTCGCCGAGCCCGCTCAACGTCCCAAAAAAACCGACGCCAGCCCTATAAGAATCGACGATTCTTAACCCGTGATCGTGGCCACTGAATTTGACTCACAGGCGCGAAGGCACAACAAAAGCCGCCAAACCTACGGCTTGGCGGCCTCACCTCAATCACAGCTTGTCGTGTTACGCAGCCTTGTTATGCGTCTGATCGCGCGCCTTGTTGCCGAACAAGGCACCAAAAACTCCGGAAAGCGGCGTAAGGAACAACGCAACGGCTTCGGAAGCCTGCTTCCGAAGATAGGTTTCATC
Organism: Parvibaculum sp.; assembly: GCA_020062605.1. Lineage (GTDB taxonomy): Bacteria > Pseudomonadota > Alphaproteobacteria > Parvibaculales > Parvibaculaceae > Parvibaculum. Next base: position 1,337 of record JAGUWA010000100.1, read on the forward strand.
CACCACAAATCGAGCCCCATTCTTGGGTTCCACCGAGGCGGGCTGTTCTCTGCCGTTGGTCATAGCGACCTCCATCCGTTCCATAGTGCTTTAATTAACTTGGCGACCTCGGCTGCCAAAAACAAGCCGAAACTGAAGACGTCAACCCAGAAGATACCCCACTCGACCCAATGCAGACCGCCGAGAAGCCACTCTGGTGCCACATTCCAGGTTTCAATCCATTTAACGAGACCAGCCAGCGCAACAGCGACCAGTGCGATCAAAACGAACAAAATCGCGCCAACGATAACCTGAACAGAAAAGTCGCCAACAGGCTTCAGGCCAGGTGGTAACGACAGCGCCATTTCATCTCCGATAAAGCAGAAAATTTACCCGACCCACCCCAACACTTCTTGCCATAATTTTCTTTCAAGGGCCACAAGATGTAAATGTTGGTCAAATTATGGCTGGGGAATCACCTGAGTTTGGTTCATAGGTGCGATTCGGAAAGAAGGGCTTGGCGACCCCGCGAGAAAAATTCACGCAGGATCACACAGTCCGGTTCATTCAGAGGGTGCTCAGTAGGCGCCGAAGCTGCCTGTCGTGCCGCCGGGCACGATGTAGCTCTCGCCCTCGTCGTCATAGCATTCGGCGTAGGCGAAGCGGACCTCGCTGTCCGGATCACCCGTCAGCTTGCTTCGGCATTCGGCAGGATCGAGCCCCGGATCCCGCTCGTCGTAATGACCCCACTCGGGAAAAAGCCTGTTGTAGTAGGCATCCTGGTTGCGAAGCTGGACATAGGGCTCCCAGCGCGAGTCGAGCTCATTGCCGACGCCGGGACGAAATCCATTGAGGCCGGGATGCATGGCATCGGCCTCATCCGCCGCCGCGACGGAGGCAGAGAGAACGAGAAAACCGGCGATCAATGTGTGAGCCAGTATTCGCATCATAAAAACAAGTATAGCACATGAAGATTACCAGTGTCCCGTGTTCGGCATGGAGGCCCAGGGCTCGCGGGGTTCGAGCGGTTTGCCCGCCTGAAGGAGCTCTATCGAGACATTGTCGGGCGAGCGGACGAAGGCCATGCGCCCGTCGCGGGGCGGGCGGTTGATGGTGACGCCGGCCTGCATCAGCCGGTCGCAGGTCTCGTAGATGTCGTCGACCTGGTAGGCGAGGTGGCCGAAATTGCGGCCTTCGCCGAGCTCTTCCGGGTCCCAGTTCCAGGTGAGTTCGACCTGCGCGTCCTTCTGGCCGGGAGCGGCAAGGAAGACGAGGCTGAAGCGGCCTTCCTCGATGTCGAAGCGGCCGAGGTTCTCGAGGCCGAGTTTGTCGCAATAAAAGTCCAGCGACTTGTCGAGGTCGCTGACGCGCACCATGGTGTGCAGATATTTCATCGATGATCCTTGATGTGTGGGGCAGTTGACGCATGATTCCCCATGACGCAGGCAAGGTCAAAGGAACGGAGCGGGAATGCAGCGCGAACTGAAGCGTGCCATAGATGAAGCCTATCGCGTGGTGATTTTCACCGGCGCGGGGATCAGTACGGAATCGGGCATTCCCGATTTCAGGAGCCCTGGCGGGCTGTGGACGAAGATGGCGCCTATCGACTTCCAGGACTATCTGCGCTCCGCCGACATACGCGCCGAGGCCTGGCGGCGGAAGTTCGAAATCGACAAGACCATTGTGAAGGCGGAGCCCAACAAAGGGCACATGGCGATCGCGAAGCTGGTGGACGAGGGGAAGGTGGCCCATGTCATCACCCAGAACATCGACAATCTGCACCAGGCGTCCGGCATCCCGTCCGAGAAGATCATCGAGCTGCATGGCAACGGCACCTACGCGAAGTGCCTCGAATGCGGAGAGCGGCACGAACTCTTCTGGGTGAAGGAAATGTTCGAGGCGTCGGGCAAGGCGCCGGATTGCCGCTCCTGCGGCGGCATCGTGAAGTCCGCCACGATCTCTTTCGGGCAGGCGATGCCGGAAGAGGAAATGAACCGCGCGCATGAAGCGACGCTCGGCTGCGATCTCTTTCTGGCCATCGGCTCGTCGCTGCAGGTTTATCCGGCGGCGGGTTTTCCGATCCTCGCAAAGCGGAACGGGGCGACGCTCGTCATCCTCAATCGCGAGCCGACGGAACTCGACCAGATTGCCGATCTCGTGATCCATGACGAGATCGGACCGACGCTTGCGCCCATCGCGATGCTGAACTAGCGAGCTAGCGCGCGGTCGCCCAACCGCCGGCGACGGGGATCAACTGGCCGGTGATGAAATCGGAGTTTGGGCCCGCCAGGAAGGCGACGATGGCTGCGGCTTCCTCCGGCTTGCCGAGACGGCGGAGCGGAATGTTCGAAAGAATCTTCTCGCGCGATTTCGGATCGTCGAGAAGCGAGGCCGGGAAGTAGTCCGGGCTTTCGATGAAATTGAAGGCCAGCGCATTCACCTGGATGTTGAATGAGGCAAGCTCCTTGGCAAGCGTCAGGGCGAGCGAATTCGCGGCGCCGCGCGCGGCGGCATAGAGGCTGTAATTCGGGATGCCGTTCAGCGGCGCGGCGGACGAGAGAAAGAGGATCTTGCCTGCCTGTTGCGCCTTCATGGCGGGCACGGCGGCACGCGTCATCGCGAAGGACTTGAAGACCAGGGCCTCGAAGGTCTCGTGCATGTCCTTGTCGGTTGCCTCGTCGACGGGGCCGCGCACGGCAGGCCAGGCGTCGTTATTGATGAGGACATCGAGGCGGCCCTCGGCCTCGATGACGGCGGCGACGGCTTCCTTCGGATCGGTCACGGGGAGGGTCTTCACGCCGGGCATCTTCTCCTCGAAGGCGGCGCGGGCGGCGGCATCAGAGAAGCTCGCATCGACGCCATAGACGGAGGCCCCCTCGGCGAGCAGGGCGCGGGCGGAAGGGCCGCCGACGAAATGGGCAATGTCGGTGATCAGAATGCTGCGCGCCATGTTTTCCCCGCCAAATCAGGATTGTCAGTTCTTGTCCGGCCGTGAGACTGTGTTGCCTCAGGAAGAAGGTCAAGAACAAGCAGGGGATGCGGCGTGGGGAGCAAGGCTGAGTGGTGGAAGGGCGCGGTGGTCTATCAGATCTATCCGCGCAGTTTCCGCGACACGAACGGGGACGGCATCGGCGACCTGAAGGGCATCGAAGAGAAGCTCGACCATGTGGCGGGGCTCGGGGCCGACGCGATCTGGCTGTCGCCCTTCTACCCGTCGCCCAACAAGGATTTCGGCTACGACGTGTCGGATTATTGCGACGTCGCGCCCGAGATGGGGACGCTTGCCGATTTCGACCGGCTGGTCGCGGCGACGCACAAGCGCGGCATGAAGCTCATCGTGGACCAGGTGCTGGCGCATACGTCGGAGCAGCATCCATGGTTTCAGGAGAGCCAGCTTTCGGCGAGCAACGCGAAGTCGGACTGGTATGTCTGGGCCGACGCGAAGGAAGACGGGACGGTGCCGAACAACTGGCTTTCGGCCTTTGGCGGGCCGGCCTGGTCGTGGAACCCGGTGCGGCGGCAGTACTATCACCACAAGTTTCTGAAGAGCCAGCCGAAGCTCAACTTCCACAATGAGGAAGTGGTGGAGGCCTGCATGAACGTGCTGCGCTTCTGGCTCGACCGCGGGGTGGACGGCTTCCGGCTCGATGTGGCGAATGCCTATCTGCACGACGCAACACTTGCCGACAATCCGCCGCTGCCGATGGAAAAGCGGAGCTTCATGGATTGGGCGCATGCGCCGAGGCTGCAACAGCATATCCACGATGCGAACCGCGAAGAGAACGAATGGGCGATGAAGCGCGTGCGCGCCGTGATGGAGGAATATGACGAGCGGCTCGCCTTCGGCGAGTTCTCGGAGCGGCAGGAAATGCTTGGGCTTTACGCGGGCGGGCTGGAACGGCTGCACACGGGCTATACGTTCCACTTCCTCGAAGACTGGAGTTTCGAGCCGCCGGTGTTCCGCGAATATTACGAGGAACTGCTGGCGCCGCTCGTCGACCTCTTTCCCTGCGTGACGTTTTCCAATCACGACATCGTGCGGCCGGTGACGCGCTGGGGCGGGGGGCAGGGCGACGACGCGCTGGCGAAGCTCGCGCTCACGATCCTCGTCGCGCTCAAGGGCACGGTGCTGATGTATCAGGGCGAGGAGTTGGGGCTGCCGGAGGTGGATCTCGACCGGAAAGACATCAAGGACCCGGTGGGCGATCTTTATTTCCCGTGGGTGAAGGGGCGCGACGGTTGCCGCACGCCGATGCCCTGGGAAGCGCAGGCGGACGGCGCGGGGTTCACGAACGGCACGCCGTGGCTGCCGATACCGGATTATCACAAGGTGCGGGCGGCGGATGTACAAGCAGGCGACAAGAACTCCGTGCTGGCGCATGCGAGGCAAGTCGTGGCGCTTCGCAAGGCGCATCCGGCGCTGAAGCTGGGGGACATTCGGTTCATCGACACGGAAGGGAAGGTGCTCGCCTTTACGCGGGAGGCGCAGGGCGAGAAGCTGCTTTGCGTGTTCAATCTCAGTACCGACGCGGCGAGCTTCAGTCTGCCGGAGGGGGCAGGCGAGGCTGTGTTCGGACTCGGCGAGGTGAAGCGGGAGGGCGGTGCGTTGTCGCTGAGAGCGCGTGGCGGGGCGATTTTCGAGCTGTAGCGCCCCGATCACGTCCACCCCTGCGGCGAGAGGTTCTGCGAGTGGGCCCCGGCCTGCGCCGGGGTGACACCTTATTTTTTGTCTGCGCGGGCCTTGAATTCCGCCTGCGTGTCTATGTCCGTGAGCGCGGCGTCGTCTGGCATCGGGACTTCGCAGACGGCGTCGGCGTTTTCGCCGATCAGGTGCTTTGCGCCGGTGTCGCCCTTCACTCCCATCATCGCGTCGAACCAGTCGCGGCCCCAAAGGACGGGGTTGCCGCGTTTGCCGGAAACGGTCGGTACGCAGATGGTGCGGCCTTCTTCCGGATCGAAGGCGGCGATGAGGCGGTCGAGATGGCTTGCGCGGATGTCCGGCATGTCGCCGAGGCAGACGAGCGCGCCGTCGACATCTTCGGGCAGGGCGGCGAGGCCGGCGTGCAGCGATGTGGAGAGGCCTTCGGCATAGTCCGGATTGTGAACGAACATGACGTCCTTGCCGGCAAGGACGGTGCGGACCTGATTGTCCGCATTGCCGGTGACGACGATGACGGGTGCGGCGCCGCTCGCAATCGCGGCATCGACGACATGAGCGACCATCGGTTTGCCGTCGAGCGGCATCAGAAGTTTGCTCGGGACGCCGGCGTCTTCGCTCTTCATGCGGGTGGATCGGCCCGCCGCCAGAATGATAGCGGCAATGCGCGCGCGGGCGCCCGGCGCGGCAGCACCTTCGCGGGGCTGGGGCCGTGTCGGGATTTCCTTCAGGAGGCCGCCCAATCCCATTCCCATGATGTCCTGCGGCGAGACTTCGAGCCCCGCGACGAGGCGGGCGAGCACCCAGTCGAACCCGTTGAGCTTGGGCGAGCGGGCGCAGCCGGGAAGGCCGA
>JAGUWA010000003.1 GCA_020062605.1 Parvibaculum sp.
AATGCGCGCGCACCTTCGGATCGCCGATGGCGGCGACGGCAGCTTCGAGATCGGCTTCGAGCTTCGCGCGCCGCTCCGGCGTGTCCCAGGCGCCGGTCGAGGTTTCCTTCTCCCACAGCATGTCGGAAAGCGGACGCGCCCTGGCGAGAATATCGCGCATCGCGTCGCCGCCTTCCTCGCGCACGAGATCGTCCGGGTCCTTGCCTTCCGGCAGCAGCGCGAAGCGGAGCGAATGACCGGGCTTGAGCATCGGCAGCACACGCTCGACCGCGCGGTAAGCGGCGCGCAGCCCCGCCTTGTCACCATCGAAACAAAGGATGGGTTCCGGCGTCATGCGCCAGAGAAGCGCAATCTGGTCTTCGGTGAGCGCGGTGCCGAGCGGCGCCACCGCATTGTGAATGCCGCCCTGCGCAAGTCCGACGACATCCATATAGCCTTCGACGGCGATCACCGTGCCTTCGTCATGCGCGGGCTTGCGCGCGCGGTCGAGATTGTAGAGGACGCGGCCTTTATGAAAGAGCGGCGTCTCCGGCGAATTGAGATACTTCGCCTTGGCGTCCGGCGAGAGCGCACGCCCGCCAAAGGCAATGACACGGCCCCGCGCATCGGCGATCGGAAACATGACGCGGTTGCGGAAGCGATCGTAAGGTTCGGCGATGTCCGCGCCTCCGATGACGAGCCCGGCTTCCGCCATCTGGTCGAGCGTCACGTTCTTCGACTTCAGATATTTGAGCAGCGACGTGCGGTCGCCGCGATCGTCGCCCGGCGCATAGCCGATGCCGAAATCGTCGATGGTCTTGCCCTTGAGCCCGCGCCGTTCGAGATAGGCGCGCGCTTCGGCGCCGACGCCCTCCTGCAATTTCTGGCGAAAGAACTGCGCCGCCATCTCCATCACGTCGATCAGCGTCGCAGCCTCGCGGTCGCGCTCGGCGGCATGGGCATCGCGCTCCGGCATCTCCATGCCCGCTTCGGCGGCGAGCCGCTCCACCGCCTCGATGAAGGAGAGGTTCTCGGTCTTCTCGATGAACTTGATGACGTCGCCATGCTCGCCTGACGAGAAGCAGTGATAGAACTGCTTGTCGTCATTCACCGTGAAGCTCGGGTTTTTCTCATTGGTGAAAGGAGACAGGCCGATGAACTCCCTGCCCTGCCGCCTGAGCTTCACCTTGCGGCCGACGACATCCGAGACGCGGATGCGCCCCTTCAATTCGTCGAGAAAGCCTTTGGGGAAGGACATGGGCGGCGCAGCCTCTGGTGGTCGGAAAGGTATTATACGCTTCTTCGTAAAGCCGCAGCGGGGGGCTTGCAAAGAGTTACATTTGTATATACAAATGTAACCGGGTCAAGATTGCCGGACATCGCCCGCAGAAGAATTGCAAGGAAGCAGTTCATGGAAGATGCACCGGCCTTTGAAGCCTTCGACCCAGCCTTCACGTCCTTCGATTGGGACGAGGAAAAGAGGCGGACCAACCTCGAAAAGCATGGCATCGACTTCGTCGATATCCTGCCCGCCTTCGGAAAGCCAATGATCCGCATAAGATCGGATCGCCATGACGAGCTTCGTTATCTTGTAATAGGTGACACTTAGTTATCTTGTAATAGGTGACACTTATGGCCGCGAAGTCGCAGTCGCATACAGGGAAGAAGAAGACGGCACCTGCCGCATCATCTCGGCGCGGCAAGCCAGCCGGGATGAGCGAGCCGCGTACCGTGCGCTACTCCTACGAGGAGGCTATGGCTCTCGGCCCCGGTGAAACCGACTGGGAACGCCTGCGCAATATGACGGACGAGGAGATCGAGGCGGCGGCCGCCAGCGATCCGGATTCCGTTCCCTTCGGTCTCGACTGGTCTGACGCGGAACTCGTCATCCCGAAAAAACAGCCAGTCAGCATCCGGCTGGACGAAGACATTCTCGCTTATTTCAAGGAAACGGGCCCGCGCTACCAGACACGGATCAACAAGGTGCTGCGCAGCTATGTGAACGCGCAGAAGACCAAAGAGGAAAAAAAGAAGAAGGCCTGATCCCTACGCCAGCTTCTCTTTCACAATCGCGCCAGCCTTGGCGAAGTCCATCTGCCCGGCATGGCGCTTTTTCAGTTCGCCCATCACGCGGCCCATGTCCTTGATGCTGGCGGCGCCCGTCTCGGCGATCACGGCCTGGACGGCGGCGGCCGTTTCGGCGTCGGAGAGCTGCTTCGGCATGAAGCTCTCGATGATCGCGATTTCCTCGTTTTCCTGCTGGGCAAGCTCCATGCGGCCGGCGGACTCGTAGATGCCGGCGGACTCGCGGCGCTGCTTCACCATCTTCGAGAGCACTTCGAGGATCTCGGCATCGCTCACGCCCGCGTCCCGGCCCTCGGTGCGGCCGGCGATGTCGCGGTCCTTGAGCGCCGCCTGGATGAGGCGGAGTGTCGCCATGCGGCGCTTGTCCTGCGCCTTGGTGGCTTCGGTGAGCCCCTGCTTGATGGTTTCCCGCAGGCTCTGGGTCATTGCCGATCTCCGATGAATTTGGGAGCGCCGCCGCATGCGGCTCACGCGCGCCCGGAATCGGCGACACGCTAAACCAAAGCCCGGACGCACGCAATCCGGGACCGCATCGCAGCATTGCAGTCAACCCATTGAAATCATTAATCTTTTAAGAAAACACGGGTGCTTGACGGAAAACGGGCGATCCCTTAGTGTCCGCCAAATTCAACGGGAAACCGAGTCTGTCCGGGCGGAAGCGCCGAAAGCTTCGCGCCTGCTTCCTGCAGACAAGTTCCTCCCCTGGAGTTGCCACGATGAAGGTGTCGACGAAAGCCGCCACGGAACGGCGCGTGTCCAAGGTCACGCAAGGTTCCGGGGAGGAGTCGGCATGAGCACATCTTCGTCCGATACTGCCAGCCCGACGCCGAAAACGAGAGCAACGACCATGACCGCCACCGAGAAGCCGACCGCCCTCCTCGTCCTGAAGGATGGCACGGTGCTTCCGGGACGCGGCGTCGGCGCGGTGGGCGAAGCGGTGGGCGAGGTCTGCTTCAACACGGCGATCACGGGCTATCAGGAAATCCTGACCGACCC
>JAGUWA010000310.1 GCA_020062605.1 Parvibaculum sp.
AACCGGCCGCCGGCATGATGGCGACGAGACCCGCCACAGCGCCGGTTGCGAGCCCGAGCAGGGTCGGCTTCTTGTGCATGATCCATTCGACGACCATCCAGGTGACGGCGGCCATCGCGGCGGCAATCTGCGTCACCGCCATCGCCATGCCGGCGCGGCCATCGGCCGCGAGTTCCGAACCGGCATTGAAGCCGAACCAGCCGACCCACAGCAGCGAAGCGCCGATCATGGTCAGCACGACATTATGCGGCGCCATGTTTTCCGTGCCGAAGCCCTTGCGGGGACCGAGCACGAGGCAGGCGACGAGGCCCGCGATGCCCGCATTGATGTGCACCACCGTGCCGCCGGCGAAATCGAGCACGCCGTCCTCGGCCAGGAAGCCGCCGCCCCAGACCCAGTGACAGACGGGCGCGTAGATCAGAAGACCCCAGAGCACCATGAAGACCAGCATGCTGGAAAACTTCATGCGATCGGCGAAGGCGCCGGTGATGAGAGCGGGGGTGATGATCGCGAAGGTCATCTGGAAGGTCATGAAGACACTTTCGGGGATGGTGCCCGACATGGCGTCGACGCCGAGGCCCGACAGGAAGAGATTGTCGAGGCCGCCAACCCAGGCGTTCATCGCGCCGCCGTCGCCGAAGGCGAGCGAGTAGCCTGCCGCCATCCAGACGACCGACATCACGGCGGCCATGGCGAAGTTCTGGGCCGTCATGGCCACGACGTTCTTCTTGCGGACCATGCCGCCATAGAAGAGCGCGAGGCCGGGGATCGTCATCAGCAGGACGAGGGCCGTTGCGGTGATCATCCAGGCGGTGTCGCCGCTGTTGAGAACGGGGGCTTCTTCCTGGGCCAGGGCGGCTCCCGCCGTCGCCAGAAGGCCGAAAGAGGCTGCCGCCGTGCCGAGAGCACCGTTCCGGACACGCCTCCATGCAATATTGCTGGTCATTGGTCTCTCCAGTTATGTGCCGGGCAGAGCTTCCGGCTTTTCCGCGCGGCCTGTCCGTCTCCCGGCGGACATCGGATCCAGCGCTTGGCGCCTCTATCTCAAGAAGTGTGCCGGAGGAGCTCATTCCCGCTATCCCCATGAATTTTCGATGAAATCTTGTTCGTATGCTGCCACTCCGGAGGGCAGCGGGGAGAATATATGCATATTTTTTCATCATTTTCGGGAAACAGGCTAAAAAATATGCATGTTGCCTCGGGAGAGTCAGCAAGCAATCGGTGCTGCGGTGAGTGTATCGAGGTATGGGGTGGGTTTCCCGGCCTTGGCGCTTCGGTTAATGTCTTTGCAAAAAGGCGGAGCGGTGCTCCGCAAAACGGTGGCGCGCGGCGCCCATCAGAGGAACGGGGAGGTCCATGGCGGAATTTGCAAAGAAGTGGCCTGTGGCGGTCAATGCCGCTGCAGGTCTGGTGCTGGCAGGGCTCATCGGCTGGCAGTTCATCGGCGGCGGGGCGGAAGAAGCCGCGCCGGTGGCCGAAGCGCCTGCGGCGGAGGCCGAAACGGCCGAACTCCCGGTGCCTGCGCCCGCGGAGAAGGTGGAAGGGGCGGTGGGTGTCGATCTCGAGCGCATCGCCAATGCGGACGAGGAGCCCGGCAACTGGCTCGCGCATGGCCGCACCTATAGCGAGCAGCGTTTCTCGCCGCTCGACCAGATCACGCCCGAGAATATCGGCGAGCTTTCGCTCGCCTGGTCGCTCGACACGGACACGACGCGCGGCCTCGAAGCGACGCCCATCGTCGTCGACGGCACCATGTACATGTCGCTCTCCTGGGGCGTCACCATCGCGGTCGACGCAAGGAGCGGCGAAGAGCTCTGGCGCTTCGATCCGGAAGTGCCCGGCGAATGGGGCCGCTATGGATGTTGCGACGTCGTCAATCGCGGCGTCGCGGTCTGGAAAGGCCGCGTCTATGTGGCGAGCTTCGATGGACGTCTCTTCGCCCTCGACGCAAAAGACGGTTCCGTCGTCTGGGAGGTGAACACGATCCCGGGCCCGCCCTACACGATCACCGGCGCACCGCGCGTCTTCAACGACAAGGTCGTGATCGGCAATGGCGGCGGCGAATATGGCGTGCGTGGTTTCATCACCGCCTATGACACCGAGACGGGCGAGCAGGCCTGGCGCTTCTACACGGTGCCCGGCGATCCTTCGCTCCCCATCGAGAACCCCGAACTCGAAGCCGCGATGCCGACCTGGAAGGGCGGCGAGTGGTGGAAGATCGGCGGCGGCGGCACCGCCTGGGACTCGATGGTCTACGAACCCGAGAGCAACACGCTTTATGTTGGCACCGGCAACGGCTCGCCCTGGACCCGTGAAATCCGCTCGCCCGGCGGCGGCGACAATCTCTATCTCTCGTCGATCCTCGCGCTCGACGCGGATACGGGCCGCATGAAGTGGCATTACCAGACGACGCCCGGCGACAATTGGGACTACACCGCGACGCAGCCGCTCATGCTCGCCGATATCGAGATCGAGGGGCAGACGCGCAAGGTCATCATGCAGGCGCCGAAGAACGGCTTCTTCTATGTGCTCGACCGCACGACTGGCGAACTCATCTCGGCCGAACCCTTCTCGACGGTCACCTGGGCCAGCCACATCGACATGGAAACCGGCCGGCCGGTCGAAACGGGCGAGGGCGAGTATGGCGACAGGACGGCCTTCGTGCTGCCCTCGGCCAACGGCGCGCATAACTGGCACCCGATGGCCTTCAGCCCGCAGACCGGCCTCGTCTATATCCCGACGCAGGACATAGCCGGCATCTATTCGCTGAGCGAACAGTGGAAGACCGAGAAACGGTTCACGCCGAAAAAGAACTGGTGGAACACCGGCATCGACTGGAAAGACTATGTCGATGCGATCAACGCCCTGCCGGAAATCCCGATGGAGAAGGGCTACCTGAAAGCCTGGGACCCGGCGACGGGCGAGGTGAAGTGGCAGGCCGAATATCCCGCGCCGCTCAATGGCGGCGTGCTGGCAACCGCGGGCAACCTCATCTTTCAGGGTACGGCCGATGGCTACTTCCATGCCTACAAGGCCGATACCGGCGAGCGCGTCTGGTCGCAGCAGATCCAGACCGGCATCGTCGCCGCGCCCGTCACCTACCTGGTCGATGGCGAGCAATATGTATCGGTGCTTGCGGGCTGGGGCGGCGTCAACATCGCCTCGGGCGATGCGCGCACCTCGGCCGCCGCGAAGTATGGCAATGACGGCCGTCTGCTCACCTTCAAGATCGGCGGCGGCAAGGAGCTGCCGCAGCTCGCGCTGCGCGACCAGACGATCCCGGACTGGCCGGCGCTCACCGCCTCGGAAGAAGAGGTGCGGCACGGCGAGGTGGCTTACGCGACCTATTGCATGCTGTGTCACGGCGCGCTTGCGGTCAGCCCAGGCGTCACGCCGGATCTGCGGCGCATGAACGAGACGACGCGCGATCACTTCCAGGACATCGTGCGGGGTGGCATGTTTTCGGACAATGGCATGGCGAGTTTCGCCGACCATCTGTCGGAAGAAGATGTCGAGGCGATCAAGGCCTATGTCCAGAAGCGTGCGCTCGAGGACAAGGCGAGGCAGCAGCCCGTGAACTGATTGCGAACGACGCGAAACGAAGAAGTCCCGGAGAGCGATCTCCGGGGCTTTTTTATTTGATGCTCAGGTCAGCGCGCGTTCGACGGCGAGCGCAAGCGACACAAGTCTTTCCTCCGTGTACGGAGCGGACTGCAGCATCATGCCGATCGGAAGGCCGTTATCGTCGTTCCCGCAAGGCAGCGTTACCGCGCAGACGCCGAGCTGGTTGCCGATGGTCGTGTTCCTCAGCGCCATCCGGTTCGCGCGGCCATATGCCTCGCCGCCGGACACCAGTTCGGCGATGGGCGGCGGAGCAATTGCCACCGTCGGCAATATCACGGCATCGACACCCGCCGTTGCCGCGAAATAGCGGGCGGCGATTTCCTTGCGCTTCATATCCGCGCGAACGAGATCGCCCGCTTTCAGCGCCTCGCCCGCCATCACGCGCTCATAGACGGGCCGGTAGATGTCCTTCTCGTTCGCCGTCAGCATGTCTCCCCATTGCGCATAGGCTTCGGCGACGAGGCGGCTCGCTTTCGGGTCCCAGGCAAGGGCGTGCACTTCGTCGAGTTCGGGCAGCTTGTGTTCCACAATCCTCACGCCTGCGCGCACGAGGCGGTGGATACCCGCCTCGAGGGCGCTCGCCACCTGCGGGTCGAGGCCGGACCAGCCGATGCCGCCCGGCAGCCAGAGCGAGACGTTCTTCAAATCCATTGCCGCGAGTGGCCTTGCCTGCCGTCCATCGAGAAGCGCGAGAAGGGCGGCTGCGTCCTCGACGTTCCGGGCAAGTGGTCCCACCGTGTCGAAGGTCGGAGAAAGCGGCACAGTGCCCGTGAGCGGCAGGCGGCCCGCGGTGGTCTTCAGGCCCACCAGCCCGTTCCAGGCGGCAGGGATGCGCACCGAGC
>JAGUWA010000145.1 GCA_020062605.1 Parvibaculum sp.
AAGCGGCAGCGAAGCGTCATCGTCTCGCCGGGGGCGAGGCTCACGAGGCCCGTCACTTCCGGGGGCTCCGCGCGGTTCACGGCGTCCGGCGCATGGCTCACGGGTTCGGCGCAGAAGAAATCCTCGCCCGGCGGCGCGTAGACGATCGCATGGGGCGCACCTTCCGCCTCGATCCGGAGCGCGAAGGGGCGGTCTTCCCAGGCGATGGCGAAGTGGCCCTCGCTGCCTGAAAAGCAGTGATCGACCTCCACGTTCTTCATCGGGCGGCCTGCGTCGAAGCGCCATTTTTCCGGCGTGCTCGCGAGCCCGACCGGTACACCGTCGGCGCCGCTTTCCCAGACGAAGGGGAGATGCGCCTTGAGCCGCGCCGTTTTGCGCGCCTCGAAGAAGGGATGAAGGCCGAGGCCGCCCGGCATCGGCTCATCCGCGCGGTTCGTGAGCGTCATTGTGACGGTGAGCGCGTCGGCTGTGAGCTGGAAGTCCTGTTCGCCCGTGAAGCTCCATGGCCAGGGCCAGACGGGATCGCCACCCTCGTGGGCGAAGCGGAGGCGCGCATGGGCGGCGTCCGTTTCCATCACCTCCCATGACGTCCGCCAGCCCCGCCCATGAATGGCATGGGGCACGCAGATCTCGTCCGGCGGGAGGCGAACCTCGCGCCCGCCAAAGGAAAAGCGGCCATTCGTGATGCGGCCGGAAAAGGGCACGAGCGGATAGCAGGCCATGTCGAGCGGTCCCGGCGCCTCCACCCCGGCGGGGAGGGGACGCAGCAGATCCTGCACGCCGTCCTCGTGGCGGACGGTGAAACGCGCAATCGATCCGCCCACCTCCGGCGCGAGCGTCGCTTCGAGGGCACCGCAGGCAAGTTTCAGCATGATCGGGGATCCGTGTGCGGGTCTGCCCAAACAAAAGGCAGGCGCCGGGTGCGTCTGCTTGATTTCTGAGCCTGCACCGGGCGCGCGTTGCCGCCAAGCCCCGTTTTTGCGGTGCAGCGAGCTGGCACGGCGCTTGCGATGTATGTCCATGGCAGCGGCTAGGGTTCCGGCTTCGCAAGAGCGATACACGATTTGGCGAAGTGCTGGTCCGAGAGCCGCACCCTGTCCGGTGAACAGCGGGCAGGTACACGGCGGGACAAAAGCCCGGGAGACGGATGTAATGCGAGGGTTGGCATTGCAGAACCGCCGTGACGCCAATCCTCCGTTTTTTGAAACGCGATCACTCGATCCGGAGGACTGGCTATATGACTTCTTTCAGACTCTCATCTCTCAGGTTGTTCGCCGCGGCATTTGTCGCGACCGCACTCGCATTCACCGCGCTTTCGCCCGCGAATGCCGAAGCCAAGAAGGACTTCAAGGTCGGCTGGTCGATCTATGTCGGCTGGATGCCCTGGGGCTATGCGATGGACCACGGCATCGTGAAGAAGTGGGCCGACAAATACGACATCAATATCGAACTCGTTCAGTTCAACGATTACATCGAAGGCATCAACCAGTTCACCGCCGGTGCCTATGACGGCGTGATGGCGACCAACATGGACGCACTCGCCATTCCCTCCGCGGGCGGTGTCGATTCCACGATCCTGCTGATCTGCGACTATTCGGACGGCAACGACGTCATCATCCTGAAAGGCAAGGACAAGCTCGAGGACATCAAGGGCCAGAAGGTCAACCTCGTCGAGCTTTCCGTTTCGCATTATGTGCTTGCCCGCGCGCTCGAAAACATCGGCATGTCCGAAAGGGACGTGACGGTCGTGAACACGTCGGATGCAGACATGATCGCGGCCTATGCAACGCCCGACGTGACGGCGATGGTGACGTGGAACCCGATGGCGGCCGAAATCCTCCAGCAGGAGGGCGCCTACAACGTCTTCGATTCGACGAAGCTTCCCGGCGAAATCCAGGACTCGCTCGTCGTCAACACGCAGACGATGAAGGACAATCCGGCCTTCGCCAAGGCGATGACGGGCATCTGGTACGAGACGATGGCGCTGATGGCGGGTGGCGATGCGGCGGCCGAAGCGGCGAAGATCGCGATGGGCGAAGCTTCGGGCACCGACCTCGCGGGCTACGAAGCGCAGCTTGCGGCAACCGAGATGTTCTACAAGCCCGAGGACTACATCAAGTTCACGGAAGGCAATCTCGTCGAGCTCACGCAATTCGTCACGAAGTTCCTCTTCGATCACGGTCTGCTCGGCGATGCCGCTACCTCGCCCGGCTATATCGGCATCGAGCTTGCGGACGGAACGGTCGTGGGCGACGAGAGCAACGTGCTTCTCCGCTACACGACCGAATACGCGAAGATGGCCGCCGAGGGAAAGCTCTGACGGTCACCCTGTAACAAGGTCGGTAAAGCCATGCGCAGACTCATCAACAGGCAGCCGGATGTCGTGGTTCGGTTCGGACTTATGCTCCTTCCGTTCGTCGCGGTCATTATCGCGTACATGATTGCCTCGGAAGCGAGACTTTCGGTCAATCCGAACGACAAGCTGCTGCCCGGATGGTCGACGATCGCGGCTGCGATCGAGCGCATGGCCTTCCTGCCCGACCAGCGGACGGGAAGCTATCTGCTCCTGCAAGACACGATATCGAGCCTCTCAAGGCTCGGTATCGGTGTCGCCGTGGCAACACTCATCGGCGGCATCTTCGGCATTCTGCAAGGCCTCATTCCCTACTTCAGGGCAACGTTCAATGCCTTCACCGGCGTGCTCTCGATGATCCCGCCGCTCGCCGTTCTGCCGATCCTCTTCATCATTTTCGGCCTCGGCGAACTCGCGAAGGTCGTGCTGGTGGCGGTGGGCATTGCGCCCTTCATCATCCGCGACCTGGCGCTCAGGACGGAGGAAATTCCGCATGAGGAGATCATCAAGGCGCAGACGCTCGGCGCGTCTACCTGGCAGATTATCCTGCGTATCGTCGTACCGCAGATGCTGCCGCGTCTCATCGACGGTGTGCGCCTCTCGCTCGGCGCGGCATGGCTCTTCCTCATCGCCGCCGAAGCCATCGCGTCGGATAGCGGGCTCGGCTATCGCATCTTCCTGATGCGCCGCTATCTCGCGATGGACGTGATCCTGCCCTATGTCGCCTGGATCACGCTTCTCGCCTTCACGCTCGATCTTGCGCTGCGTCTTTTTCAGCGCATTGCCTTCCGCTGGATGTACCGGGGTAACTGAGTATGACGCGTGTCACCGTCGAGAATGTGTGGAAGGTCTATGGCGATCAGACCGTGCTCGAGAACATCAATCTCGAGATCGAGCCTGGATCGTTCATTGCGCTGGTGGGGCCTTCGGGCTGCGGCAAGTCGACCTTCCTGCGCATGATGCTGGGCGACGAGGCGCCGTCCCGGGGGCGCATCCTGCTCGATGGCGAAGAGCTCGATGCCGAGCCCTCGCCCGATCGCGGTGTCGTCTTTCAGAAATATTCCGTCTTTCCGCATCTGACCGCGCTGCAGAACGTGATGCTCGGTCTCGAATTCGTGGCAAGCCCCGTCATGGCGCGGCTTTTCGGCAGCCGCAAGCGGGCGGCGAAAGCGGAAGCGCTCGACATGCTGACCTGTGTCGGCCTTGGCCATGCCGTTCACAAGTACCCATCCGAACTCTCCGGCGGCATGCAGCAACGCCTTGCCATCGCGCAGGCGCTGATCAAGAAGCCGAAAATCCTGCTGCTCGACGAACCCTTCGGCGCGCTCGATCCGGGCATCCGCGCGGAAGTGCATGAAATCCTGCTCCGGCTCTGGCGGGACGAGGGCATGACCGTCTTCATGGTGACGCATGACCTGTCCGAAGCCTTCAAGCTCGGCACGCGCGTCATCGCCTTCGACCGCGTGCGCACGCGGCCCGAGGAAATGAAGGCCTATGGTGCGACCGTGACCTTCGACCTCAAGGTCGACGGCAAGAGCGTGCCGCCGCGTCCGGAAATACGCGACGTGCTCGCGGTGGCCGCGCAATAGGAATTCCGGACGGGACGGCCCGTCCGGCTCCGCAATGCCCCTTGAAAGGGGCGAACCGCCTGGACGGCCAGGCTTCGGCCCGGGGAAACCCGGCGCG
Source organism: Parvibaculum sp. (assembly GCA_020062605.1). GTDB lineage: Bacteria > Pseudomonadota > Alphaproteobacteria > Parvibaculales > Parvibaculaceae > Parvibaculum. Next base: position 4,040 of record JAGUWA010000145.1, read on the forward strand.
CAAAAGGAGACGCGCGATGGCGGAAGCATCCCGCAGCGAAAAATATACCGGCCCCTATGCCGCCCAGCAGGAGCGCTATTACCGGCTCTTCGGCGGTGCCAAGGCGAAGGCCCGCGATTTCAGCGAAGCGACAGGTAATCCGGCCGCTCTCGACGAAGGGCTGATCCGCTCGCGCGAAACCGTGCCCGGCGGCTGGGCTCATGCCCTCCCGCTGGCGCGCGGCGAGACGCTTCGTGTCGTCAATACGCAGGGAACGCCGGGCGTCTCGCTTCTCCTCTACAATGCGAAGGATAAAAGCGAACGCTTCAACGCCGGCGACACGGTGAAGATCCAGTGGAACGCAAGGCTCTCTCGCGGCCGGGTTCTTTTTTCCGACATGGGCCGTGTGCTCGCTTCGATCACGGACGATACCTATGGGCGCAACGATGCGCTGACCGGCGGCTCGTCCAGAACGACCAATGCGGCGCGCTACGGCGATGCCTCGCTTCGCAACACACGGGACAATTTCATCCTGCTCGCCTCCAAGCACGGGCTCGACAAGCGTGACATCCCGCCCTGCCTCACGCTGTTCGCGCCGGTCGGCGTGGATGGTGCGGGCCGCTTCCGCTGGGAAGGCGAGGATGCGGCGCCGGGCGACTATGTCGATCTCCGGGCCGAACTCGATCTGCTCGTCTTCGTTTCCAATGCGCCGCATCCTCTGGCGCCCGGCTTTTACGAGCCAAAAGACATCGACCTCCTCGTCTGGAAATCGCCGCCGCCGCCGGCGGACGATTTCTGCCGCACGGCGACGGAAGAAGCGATCCGCGGTTTCGAGAACAATGCGCGCTATCTCGCCGCGCTCGGGGAGGAATGAACCATGACCCTTTCGAACAGACACGAGGAACAGGCCTTCTACGACTTCACCGTGCCGGCGCTTCGGCCCTGGTCGCATGTCGTGAAGAAGGGCCAGATTCTGCGCATCGTCGATCTCGAAGGCTGCCAGGCCGTCGACACGCTCTTCTATAGCGCCGCCGATCCCTCCGAGCGCTACAGCGCGCAGGATACGGCGCTCGCGCAAGGCTCGCCTTACGTGACGGCGGGCACGAAGCTCATTTCGAACGAGGGCAATGTGATGGCGGTTGTCATTTCCGACACGGCGGGCAGTCACGACACATCGGCGGGCGCCTGCTCGGCGGAAGCAAACACCGTGCGTTTCGGTCACGAGACACGCTACATGCACAGCTGTCGCGACAATTTCGTTCTGGAGCTTGCAAAGCACGGAATGAGCAAGCGCGATATCGTCTCCAACATCAATTTCTTCATGAACGTGCCGGTCGAGGAGGACGGAACGCTCGCCATCGTCGATGGCGTGTCGCGCCCGGGCGACTATGTCGAGATACGCGCGGAGATGGATGTGCTCTGCGTGATCTCGAATTGTCCGCAGGTGAACAATCCCTGCAATGCCTTCAACCCCACTCCCGTTCGCACCCTGATCTGGGAAGCGTGAGCTTGCCCCCGGCGGCGCCGTCCGCCGGGCACCATCGGAGGCCAGATGTTCGGCAAGGTACTGATCGCCAATCGCGGCGAAATCGCGCTACGCGTCATCAAGACGCTTCGGCGTATGGATATTCGATCCGTCGCAATCTATTCCGAGGCAGACCGTTTCGCGCCGCATGTGCGGCTTGCGGACGAAGCGGTCTGCGTCGGCCCGGCGCCGGTCGTGGAAAGCTATCTCGACGCGGACGCCATTCTCGACGCGGTGCGGGCGACGGGCGCGGAGGCCGTGCATCCGGGCTACGGGTTCCTCAGCGAGAACCCTGAATTCGCCGCCGCGCTCGCGCGGGAGGGCGTCGTCTTCATCGGGCCGCGCCCCGAACATATGCGCGCCTTCTCGTTGAAACATACGGCGCGCGAGATCGCGGAGGAGAGCGGTGTGCCGCTGCTTCCCGGGTCGCCGCTCATCGTCGATCTCGACGATGCGCTGACGCGCGCGGAGGAGATCGGCTATCCCGTCATGCTGAAGAGCACGGCGGGCGGCGGCGGCATCGGGCTGCAGCTCTGCCATTCCGCCGGTGAACTGCCGCGCCTCTACGACACGGTGCGGCGCCTTTCGCTGGCGAATTTCAAGGATAGCGGCCTCTTCCTCGAAAAGTATGTCGCGCAGGCGCGCCATATCGAGGTGCAGATTTTCGGCGATGGCGAGGGCAAGGTCATCGCGCTTGGCGAGCGCGATTGCTCCGCGCAGCGGCGCAACCAGAAGGTGATCGAGGAAACGCCCGCGCCCAATCTGGGCGATGCGGAGCGGCGCGCGCTGCACGAGGCGGCGGTGAGCCTCGGCAAGGCCGTTTCCTATGCATCCGCCGGCACGGTCGAATTCATTTATGACGAGGCGGAGAGGAAGTTCTACTTCCTGGAAGTGAATACGCGTCTCCAGGTCGAGCATCCGGTGACGGAAGAGGTGACGGGGCTCGATCTCGTGGAGATGATGGTGCGGCAGGCGGCGGGCGAGTTGGGCGACCTTGCCTCCTATGCGCGCGCGCCCGAGGGGCACGCCATAGAGGTGCGGCTCTATGCCGAAGATCCCGGCCGCAATTTCCAGCCTTCCTCCGGTCTTCTCACGGAGGTTTCCTTTCCCGCCGGTGTACGCGTCGACGGATGGATTGCGACGGGCACGGAAGTGACGCCTTTCTACGACCCGATGCTGGCCAAGCTGATCGTGAGGGGGAAAACGCGCAAAGAGGCCGCGGCAAAGCTCGCCGCGGCGCTCGATGCATCGCGCGTTTATGGCATCGAGACCAATCTCGATTATCTGCGTTCGCTTGCGCGAGCGCCGGAATTTCTCGAAGGCCGGCTCCTCACCTCGACGCTCGCCGCCTGCGACTGCGAGAGCCCGGGCATCGATGTGCTTTCGCCCGGCGCCCAGTCGAGTCTGCAGGACTGGCCGGGCCGTGTCGGCTACTGGGATGTCGGCGTGCCGCCTTCGGGACCGATGGACGGGCTGTCGCACCGGCTGGCAAACCGGCTGGTGGGCAACCCGCAAGATGCCGCGACGCTCGAAATGACGCTCAACGGACCGGTGCTGCGTTTTCGTGCGGATGCGACGATCGCGCTTGCGGGCGCCGAAATGCCGGCGACGCTCGATGGCGAGCCCATCCCCTTCTGGTGTGCGGTGACCGTCAGGCGCGGCCAGACGCTCGAGCTCGGTCAGGTGCGAGGCGACGGCCAGCGCGCCTATCTTGCCGTGCACCACGGCTTCGATGCGCCGCTCTATCTCGGC
>JAGUWA010000176.1 GCA_020062605.1 Parvibaculum sp.
GACGACGCACGAGCAGCTTCAGCGCATCTGCGACGACATCCGCGCCTATCTCGCTTCGGTCGACGATTTCGTGCAGCCGCCGCTCGCGCCGCTCTTCGTGCGCGTCGACAGTTTCGGCGCTTCTTCCATCGACATCATGGTCTATTGCTTCACCAGGACGACCGTCTGGGGCGAGTGGCTGGACGTGAAGGAAGCGCTTGCCTATCGCATCAAGCAGATCGTCGAAGGCGCGGGAACAGGCTTCGCCTTCCCGAGCCGCTCCATCTATGTGGAGACACTGCCGCCATCGGTGGATGAAGTCGTCGCGGCACGGAAAGACTAGGCGTCACGCCTCTTCCGTCACCTCTTCCACGCTTCTCCGCGCGCTGGCGATTGCCTTGCGCGCAGGATAGCCGGCGCGGAAGACGAAGGTCGGCTGCCATCCGGGCTCGTGCGTGACGGCGGCGAGACGCGCCTCCGACTTCGCCTCTCTGTCCGTCTGGCGCTCCCGGTCGATGGTTTCGACCGGCTGGTTCAGCGGTTGCATCGCAAGACCGGCCGCACTCGTTTCAAGATGAATACGCTGCCAGAGTCGCCCTGCGGCAAGCGCCTGCGGGCGGTCGTAGCGGTCGCGCACCGAGATCATGCCGAGAAGGGCGGCGGTCGGCACATGGATGTCCCGCGTTTGGCTGGCCCATGCGCCGTGGCTCTGTTCGGCGGGAAGCGCGGGCAGGAACTTTGCCGCCGCAAGGAGTGCGGGCGACAGCCCGGCCGTATCGAGTTCGAGGCCGCTTCGTTCGTGCGCCATGTCTCGCGGACCGTCGCGGAACCAGGCGTGGCTGTCTTCGACCATCTCGCGGTCGGCGACGATTTCCTCCGTCGCCTGGACGATAGCGGATCGTAGGGCGCGCCGGAAGGTTCCACGAAAACGCCTCGGTCATGCGCGCGCCAGACGGCGCCGCCCGCGGCGAGAAGCGTCAGCCCACCCGCTGCCTGGAGCAGGCGGCGGCGCGTCGGAAATGTCGTCATGAACGTTTCCTCCCTTTGGGACGCGCGGGTGCGAGCGCGCCGTCGATCATTGCGTCAATGGTTACGAATATTCGTTCCCAATCTTTGGGTGTCTTGATGTCGACACCGCCATAGACCCGGATGCTCCGCGCGCGGGCGAGGAGATAGTCGATGGCGGCGGCGATGAGCGCGGTGAGCGCGGGAATGTCCGCGCCTTCCGGCACCTCGTAGCGGGCGGCGATATTCTTCATGAGGTCCAGCGAGCGGCGCTCGCGCACTTCCTCGAGGGCGACGACAAGCGGCGTGCGGTTTTCCGGCTCCGCCGCGATGACGGCGAGCGTCACCGGACGCTTGCGCATTTCGGCGGCGTGAAAACGCAGCCCCGCTTTGAGCGCCTCGGCGAGCGTTGCCGCGTCTCCCACGCTTGTCAGCATGTCCTCGACCGTCCACCAGAAGTCGCCGGTCTCGGCATAGGCGCGGTAAAGCCCATCGAGATCGCCGAAATAGCGATAGATCAGAACCTTGTCGGCACCGGCCTCGCGCGCGACGGCGTTGATGCCGACGCCGGACAGCCCGTCGCGCAGGATGAGGCGGCCAACCGCATCCAGAATGGCCCGCCCGGTTTTTTCCCGGTCGCGGCGTTTCGGCTTGGGCGTCGATTTTGTCACCATACGGTGACATATAGGGCACGGACCGCCGCACGTCAAGAGCGGGCCTGTGCAAACGATCGGTGCGGCCTGCGGCGTCTTTACCGTCGCCAAACGGACGGCGCTTTGATAGGGCTTGGGGGTACGGCAGCCGCCGCGTTCATTCAGGGTCCCGGTCACGTGCATACGATCGTCGTCGGCGCCGGCATTGCCGGTGTCTCCACCGCATATGAACTCGCGCTGAGAGGCGTCGAGGTGACGCTGATCGACCAGCGCGAGGGCGCGGGCCTCGGCACGAGCTATGCGAATGGCGGGCAGCTTTCGGCTTGCGAGGTTGCGCCATGGGCGGGTCCCGAGATTCCCGGCCTCGTGCTCAAATGGCTGGGCCGGGACGACGCGCCTTTCCGCCTGCGTCCGAAAATGGATCCGGAGCAATGGCTCTGGCTGATGCGCTTCCTGATGCGCTGCCGTACCTCCGCGCGGCGCGAGCGGATTGCGCCGAACCTCGAACTGGCGCTGCTGACGCGTGCGCGGCTTGCGGCTTACGAGGAGGAGTTCGCCAGGGCGGGCATGCACCTCGACTATGGGCGCAAGGACAGGGGCATCCTGCGCATCTTCCGCGATGCTCATGAACTCGACGAAGCGGCGCGGGAGGCGGAACCCATCGCGAGGATGGGCGTCGGTCAGACGAAACTCACGCCGTCGCAATGTATCGAGCTTGAACCGGCGCTCGGTTCGGCCATGCAGCGCGGCGATATCGCCGGCGGGCTCTATGCGGCGTCGGACGGAAGTGGCGACGCGCATCTCTACTCAGTCGCGCTGGCGGAAGGCGCGAAACGGCTCGGCCTACGCTTCCTGACGGATGCGGATGTGCGCCGCCTTGTGGTCGAAGGGGGCCGCGTGAAGGGCGTCGAAACGGCGGCGGGGCTCGTGGAAGGCGATGCGGTGGTGCTGGCGGCGGGAACGGGCACGCAGGCGCTGCTGCGTCCGCTCGGGCTCAGAAGCTACATCTATCCGGTGAAGGGCTATTCGGTGACGCTGCCGGCGCCGGAAGGCAATGCGCCCGAGGTGAGCATCACCGACGAGGCGCGCAAGATCGTCATCAGCCGGCTGGGCAACCGGCTGCGTGCGGCGGGGCAGGCTGAGGTCGGCGGTTACGACCTCACGCTGGAAGAGGGGCGAGCGCGCTCGGTGATGGATGCGCTTGAAAGTCTCTTTCCGCAGGCAGGACCCGCGAGAGATGTGGCGGAATACTGGTGCGGCCTGCGCCCCATGACGCCCGATGGGAGCCCGGTGCTTGGTGCAGTGCCGCAATTTGCCAATCTCTATGTGAATAGCGGCCATGGCACACTTGGCTGGACGCTGGGGGCTGGAAGCGGCGCCGCGATCGCGGACCTGGTCTGCGGC
>JAGUWA010000410.1 GCA_020062605.1 Parvibaculum sp.
CAGACGGTGGGGCGAGACGACGGTCGAGAGCACGTTCGGCGCTTCGAGCCGGTCATGCGCGGGGGCCCAGACGAAATCGAAGCGGGAAGGCGGGACGCGCGGGTGCTGCAGAACCACGGTGAAAGTTCGTCCACCGGATTTGCGGCGGATCATGCGCGCATAGGGAATCGATTGGCGGCCGGAGGCGATCAACAGGTCCGGCCAGGGTGGGGCGACGCTCGCGTCCGGTGCGGCCGGCCCCCAGGGCGCAAGCCAGCTCCAGGGTGCGGGCGGGGTAACGCGCTTCATCTCGGGTTTGAGCCCCAAGGCTTCAGCTATACCGACGGCCTGCGCTTCGTAGCCGGCCATGCCGTTGGTCAGGACCCAGCATGTCAGGTTGGAATCGAGATTCGGGGACATATTCGTGCGCTATCGGGTAATATTATTGCTGAAACGCGGCATCCAAGAGAGTAAGTAAAGCGCCGAAAGCCACAAGTCACGCCGAATGCGGCACGACCGCGCGGAGACCCCCGATGAAGCGGGCAAAGCTCGATCATATCGATCTCAGGATTCTCGCCGAATTGCAGGCGGACGGGCGGATCACCAATGTCGACCTCGCGTCGCGGGTCGGCATTTCGGCGCCGCCCTGCCTGCGCCGCGTGCGGGCGCTCGAGACGGCGGGTCTCATCAAGGGCTATCACGCCGACCTCGACGGGCGCGCGCTCGGCTTCGAGGTCACTGTCTTCGCCATGGTCGGGCTGCACAGCCAGGCCGAAGCGGACCTGAAGGCCTTCGAGGCGGCGGTTGCGACCTGGCCGCTCGTCCGCGAATGCCACATGCTGAACGGCGATATCGACTTCATCTTGAAGTGCGTCGCGCCGGACCTATCCACCTTCCAGAGCTTTCTCACCGAGAAGCTGACGCCCGCGCCGAATGTCGCGAGCGTGCGCACCTCGCTCACCATCCGCCGCTCGAAGCACGAGCCGGGTGTGCCGGTGGAGATGCTGGAAGAGGAGTAGGGGCGGCCTACCCGAACCGCACCTTCAATATCTCATAGCTCTTGCCGCCGCCGGGCGTCACGACTTCCACGCTGTCGCCGGCCGCTTTGCCGATCAGCGCGCGGGCGATGGGGGAGGTGATGGAGACGCGGCCCTTCTTCACATCGGCCTCGACCTCGCCGACGATCTGGTAGGTCACTTCCTCGTCCGTATCCTCGTCCACGAGATCGACGGTCGCGCCGAACTTCACCGTGTCGCCGGATAGTTTCGTGACGTCGATCACGTCGGCGCGGGAAATCTTGTCCTCAAGCTCCGCCACACGGCTCTCATTGAGGCCCTGCTGCTCTTTCGCGGCGTGGTACTCGGCATTCTCGCTCAGATCGCCATGCGCGCGGGCCTCGGCGATCGCTTTGATGATGCGCGGCCGCTCGACGGACTTCAGAAACCTGATCTCCTCTTCCAGGGACCGGTAGCCCTCGGAAGTCATTGGAATCTTTTCCATTTCTCTCGACGATCTTTCTTCGTTACCGGCCCGGCGCCTGTTCCGGCCGGGCGTTCCTCTCGCATCTGATGAAAATCCCGCCGGGCTCATCAAGGAGCCGTGACTGGCGGGACTTCGCCCCCGACTGGGGACCCCGATTGTGGGTTAGGGCGGCGCCGCGCGTCAAATGCGATTTCCGCAGGCCCCGCTCCGGGTTCGCTCAAGTGTAGGACTGGAGCGAGGTAACTTCGAGCTGTCCGCGGCGGATGGCGTCGATTCCCTCCACGGCGGCGCGGGCGCCCGCGACCGTCGTGTAGTAAGGCACCTTCATCACCAGCGCGGAACGGCGCAGCAACATCGAATCGGCGAGCGCCTGCGCGCCCTCGGTCGTGTTGAAGACGAGCGCGACCTCGCCGTTCTTGATCGCATCCACGATATGCGGGCGGCCTTCGAGCACCTTGTTGACGATGCCGACATCGAGGCCCTGTTCGGCGAGATAGCGCTGCGTGCCGCCGGTCGCGATGAGCTTGAAGCCCATGTCGAGCAGCTTTTTCGCCGGGGCGACGATCTTTTCCTTGTCGGAATCCTTCACCGACACGAAGACGGTACCGGAGACCGGCACCTTGGAGCCGCCGCCGAGCTGGCTCTTGGCGAAGGCGACGGCGAAGCTCTTGTCCAGGCCCATCACTTCGCCGGTCGAGCGCATCTCCGGCCCGAGGATCGTATCGACGCCGGGGAAGCGCGCGAAGGGGAAGACCGCTTCCTTCACCGCGACACGGCCATGCGCATCGGGCTTGAGGTCGAACGATGCGAGCGACGCGCCCGCCATGACCTTTGCCGCGATCTTCGCGATGGGCTCGCCGATCACCTTTGCGACGAAAGGCACGGTGCGCGAGGCGCGCGGGTTGACCTCGAGCACGTAGATCGTGCCGTCCTGGATTGCGTATTGCACGTTCATCAACCCGCCGACATTCAGCGCAAGCGCCATGGCGCGCGTCTGCCGTTCGATTTTCTCGATGGCGTCGTGCTTCAGCGAATAAGGGGGAAGCGAGCAGGCGCTGTCGCCCGAATGCACGCCCGCCTCCTCGATATGTTCCATGATGCCGCAGATCACGACGTCCTTGCCGTCGCACAGCGCGTCGACATCCACCTCGATGGCATCGCGCAGGTAATAGTCGATAAGCACCGGGCTCTTGCCCGACACGATCACGGCCTCGTTGATGTAGCGGTCGAGATGCGCCGCATCGCGCACGATCTCCATGCCGCGTCCGCCAAGCACATAAGAGGGACGGATGACGACGGGATAGCCGATGCGTTCGGCAATCGCCTTTGCCTCGACGGCGGAGCGCGCGATGCCGTTCGGCGGTTGCTTGAGGCCGAGCTTCTGGAGCAGCGCGGAGAAGCGGTCGCGGTCCTCGGCAAGGTCGATGGCGTCGGGCGAGGTGCCGAGGATCGGCACGTTCGCGCGTTCGAGATCGTTCGCGAGCTTCAGCGGCGTCTGTCCGCCGAACTGCACGATGACGCCGGCAAGCGTTCCCTTCGACATTTCGAGGTCGATCAGTTCCAGCACGTCTTCGGCGGTGAGCGGCTCGAAATAGAGGCGGTCCGACGTGTCGTAGTCGGTCGACACGGTTTCCGGATTGCAGTTCACCATTATGCTTTCGATGCCGATTTCATCGAGCGCGAAGGCGGCGTGGCAGCAGCAATAGTCGAATTCGATACCCTGGCCGATGCGGTTCGGACCGCCGCCCAGGATGATCGCCTTCTTGCGGTCCGACGGGTCGGCCTCGCAATCGGCGTGCCCATCGAAATCCGTCTCATAGGTCGAATACATGTAGGGTGTGAGGCTTTCGAACTCGGCCGCGCAGGTGTCGATGCGCTTGTAGACCGGGCGCACGCCCATTTCGCGGCGCGCCTTGCGCACGGCTTCCTCTTGCGCGCCCGCGAGCTCCGCGAGCCGTGCGTCGGAAAAGCCCATCGCCTTCAGCGCGCGCATTTCCGCCTTCGTCTGCGGCAGACCCTTCGCGCGCACCTGCGCTTCCGCGTCGACGATGCCCTGCAATTGTTCGATGAACCAGGGATCGTAAGAGCAGGAGGCCTGTATCTGGTCGTGGCTCATGCCGTGGCGCAGCGCCTGCGCGATTACGAGCAGGCGGTCGGGCGTCGGGCGGCCAAGCGCGGCACGGATGGCGTTCTTGTCGTCGCCTTCGCCCATGCCGGGCACGGTCACTTCGTTGAGGCCCGTCAGCCCCGTTTCCATGGAGCGCAGCGCCTTCTGCAGGCTCTCCTGGAAGGTGCGGCCGATGGCCATGGCTTCGCCGACGGATTTCATCGCCGTGCCGAGCAGCTTTTCGGCGCCCGCGAATTTCTCGAAGGCGAAGCGCGGGATCTTCGTCACCACATAGTCGATGGTGGGCTCGAAGCTCGCGGGCGTGACCTTGGTGATGTCGTTCTGCAATTCGTCCAGCGTGTAGCCGACGGCGAGCTTTGCCGCGACCTTGGCGATGGGGAAGCCCGTCGCCTTGGATGCGAGCGCGGAAGAGCGCGACACGCGCGGGTTCATTTCGATGACGACGAGGCGGCCGTCCTTCGGGTTCACGGCGAACTGCACGTTCGACCCGCCGGTCTCGACGCCGATCTCGCGCAGCACGGCGAGGCTCGCGTTCCGCATCACCTGGTATTCCTTGTCGGTGAGCGTCAGCGCGGGCGCGACGGTGATCGAGTCGCCCGTGTGGACGCCCATCGGGTCCACATTCTCGATCGAACAGATGATGATGCAGTTGTCCGCGCGATCGCGGACGACTTCCATCTCGTATTCCTTCCAGCCGAGCACGCTTTCCTCGACCAGCACCTCGTTCACCGGGCTTGCGTCGAGGCCGCTTTCGATGATGTCGGAGAATTCCTGTTTGTTGTAGGCGATGCCGCCGCCCGTTCCGCCCATGGTGAAGGAGGGGCGGATGATGGCGGGGAGACCCACAAACTCCAGCGCGTCCAGCGCCTCGTCCATGTTGTGCGCGACGCGCGAGCGCGGGCTTTCGAGGCCGATGCGGTCCATCGCATCGCGGAAGAGCTGGCGATCCTCGGCCATCTCGATCGCTTCGCGCTTCGCGCCGATCATCTCGACGCCGAATTTTTCGAGCACGCCCATATCGGCGAGCGCCAGCGCGGTGTTGAGCGCGGTCTGGCCGCCCATGGTCGGCAGCAGCGCGTCGGGCCGCTCCTTCTCGATGATCTTCGCGACGATTTCCGGCGTGATCGGCTCGATATAGGTCGCGTCGGCGAGCTCCGGGTCTGTCATGATCGTCGCCGGGTTGGAGTTCACCAGGATGATCCGGTAGCCCTCGTCCTTCAGCGCCTTGCAGGCCTGCGTGCCGGAGTAATCGAACTCGCAAGCCTGTCCGATGATGATCGGCCCCGCGCCGATGATCATGATGCTCTTTATGTCTGTACGTTTGGGCATTTCAGAGTCTGGTCCAAAGGGCTGAGGCCGTGAGTTTTAGAATTTCGAGGGCAACTTGTCCGATCGCTACATCAGCAAAGCGTTTTGCAAGATATGTGACAGTTTCAGACAGAATTTTCTCTACAAGTGGAATGGAAATCTGTGGCCGACTCAAAAGCAGATCGAGAGCTGCAAGTTCTGCAAGTCGTCCTTCTTTGTCGTCAAAATCATTGTCGCGATTTTCCCGGACAGCATCACTTAGTTCTGCAACCTTGCTGCGGATATTATCGAAGAGTGGCTGGTTGTCCTTGGCGCTGACATAGCGATCCGAAGCGGGAGCAAAGGAAGTATCCGCGAAGGTTCCACTTCCAAATGGCGCTGAATCTGGCGCGAAGCCGAATGTGGTGGAACTGTGTGTCGTGGATGCTTTCAACGCTTCCGCCGCTTCAATGCCCCGGGCTGTCAGATAACAATAATACTCACCATCCGACCAATCAGAGACGTCGTCTTCGGTAACCAAACCTTCTTTTGAAAATTCCTCAATGCAAAGTTTCAGATCGCGACGCGACACATCTATTCGAGCGTGCTTTGCGGTGCCAACGACATTGATGGCCGGATTTTCCGGGTCATCAGATTCCTCAAATTCTTGGTATTCTTTTAGCAACGCCAGAAGCAATTCCCGCTTGATGTCTTTCATCATCATGCGTGCCATCACTTCCCATCCTCGATCAGCTTCACGAAGCGGTCGAAGAGGTAGTGTGAATCCATCGGGCCCGGAGAGGCCTCGGGGTGATACTGGACGGAGAAGACGGGGCGGTCCTTCAGGCGGATGCCGCAATTCGATCCGTCGAAAAGCGAGACATGCGTCTCTTCGAGATCGGACCCGAGGCTTTCGCGCGAGACGGCGAAGCCGTGATTCATCGAGGTGATCTCGACCTTGCCGGTCGTGTGGTCCTTCACGGGATGGTTCGCGCCGTGATGGCCCTGATGCATCTTTTCCGTCTTCGCGCCGAGCGCCAGCGCGAGCATCTGGTGCCCCAGACAAATGCCGAAGACGGGCTTGCCGCTGGCGACGAGTTTCCTGATTTCCGGCACGGCATATTCGCCCGTCGCCGCCGGGTCGCCCGGTCCGTTCGACAGGAAGACGCCGTCCGGGTTCATCGCCAATATGTCTTCCGCCTTGGTTTCGGCGGGAACGACCGTCACCTCGCAGCCGGCGCTTGTGAGGCAGCGCAGGATGTTGCGCTTGATGCCGTAGTCGATGGCGACGACGCGATGCTTCAACTCATGTCCCGGCTCGTAGCCGCAGCCCCATTTCCAGCGCGCCTCGTTCCACGTGTAGCTCTGGCCGCAGGTCACGTCCTTCACGAGGTCGAGGCCGACCATGCCGGGCCAGCCGCGCGCCTTTTCGAGCAGCGCGGGCACGTCGAAATTGTCCGACGGATCATGCGCGATGAGCCCGTCCACATAACCCTTCTCGCGGATGCGGCGCGTCAGGGCGCGCGTATCGATGCCGGAAAGGCCGATGATGCCGCGCGCCTTCAGCCAGCCGTCGAGATGCCGGGCCGCGCGGTAGTTCGATGGATTGGTGATGTCGGCGCGGATGACCATGCCCCGCACGCCGGAGGAAGAGGCGAGGTTCGAGGTTTCGATGTCCTCGTCGTTCGCGCCCACATTGCCGATATGCGGGAAGGTGAAGGTGATGATCTGGCCGGCATAGGAGGGGTCGGTCAGGATTTCCTGATAGCCCGTGATCGCCGTGTTGAAGCAGACCTCGCCCACCGCTTCGCCCACCGCGCCGACGCCGCGTCCCGGAAGCACC
>JAGUWA010000131.1 GCA_020062605.1 Parvibaculum sp.
AGCGGGAAGATGTATTTGCCTTCGACCCAGCTATCGCCCGGATTGATGAAGCGCTGCGTGACGCGGGCCCGCGCAATCGGGCCGGAGACATCGATCTGAACGTCGGTGGCGAGAAGCGGCGCCGGAACGTATTTGCCGGGTTCCGTGGAGTTGAAAAGAAGGGCACCGCTTTCGATGTCGCCGAGTGTGACGAGGCCCGCCGGGATCGGCGCGGGCGGTGTTTCGGCATAGGCGTGGCGGATGAAGCCGGCGGCAAGAAGAAGGATCACGCTGACAGAGATCAGAATGAAGGCAAGCGAATGGGACCAGCCACGCGGCTGTGCCGCGCCGGCCGGGTGTTGTGAGATGAAGGACATGGCAGTCTCCCCGCGTGTTCGAAGCCGCCCGAGATAAGGCGGGCCCTCCTCAGGCGGACGAAGTGTCGCGGGGAATTGGGGCGGAAGCGGTCGCGAAAGGGGACGGGAGCGGCTCTATTTCAAGGCCATTTTGTGTCAAGCCCGCTCACACGCGGTTTTCCACGTTCGTCCGTCCACTGACGCTTCAGGGACGCCAGTCCATCGGGACATGACCCGGCTCTGCCCGGACACGTTCCATCCAGGCGCCGATCGCCTTGTAGGGCGCGAGGTCGAAATCGCCTTCATGGGCCACATGGGTGTAGGCATAGAGGGCGATGTCGGCGATGGAGCAGGCGCTGCCCGCGAACCAGTCGCGCATCGAAAGATGGCGTTCCATGACCGCGAGCGCCTGGTGTCCGCGCTCATGCCATTCGGGAAAGCGGTCCTTCCTTTCCTCGCGGCCGCCCGGCTTGATCGAGTGCCAGAACCGCGCCACCGCGATGTAGGGCTCATGGCTGTATTGTTCGAAAAACATCCATTGCAGGGCTTCGGCGCGGGCGAAGCGGTCCGCGGGGAGGAGGGGGGTGCCTTCGGCGAGGTAGAACATGATGGCGTTGGACTCGGCCAGATATCTGCCGTCGTTGAGCTCCAGCGTCGGCACGCGGCCGTTCGGATTGCGGGCGAGGAAGTCTTCCGTCCGGCTCTCGCCTTTCAGGATGTCGACGTCGATAAGTTCGAGGGGCAGGCCGAGCCGGTGGGCGGCGAGCCGCACCTTGTAGCAGTTGCCGCTGTCCTGCATCTGGTAGAGCCGCATGATTTTCCTCGCGAATAACGGGGCGCGCCGGCTGCCTCGAGGACGCCCGCAAGGTCCGCCGCCGCGCGCCCTCGACCTCTTCACGCGGCGGGTCCGCGAAGGCCGCGCGCAGGAAGCACGCCCCGCCAATGCGCAGGAGCTGAAGGCGACGGCGGCGCTCCGCCTGCCGCTCATCGACGTGGCGGCGAAGGCACGGACGGGCGGACCGCTGGACGATCCGGAAGACATGTATGTGCCGCCGCGCTTTGCGCAAAGGGAGAGCGCCGAATGCCTTGCGCTGATCGAGCGGGAGCCGTTCGGCCTGCTCGTCACGGGGAGCGGGGGCGATGCCGCCCTTGCCGAAGCCATGAGAAAGCAGAAGGAGGCTGTGTGATGTATGGAGCCGGTGTCGCCGTCATCTTCGTTCTGGTGGGCCTGCTCAATGCATGGCCGATCATCGGCGCGTTGGGCGGAAGACAACTCCGGGGCCTTTACGGCCTGCGCTTCGAGGACCCGAACCTGCTGACGCTGATGCAGCACCGGGCGGTCCTGCTGGGGCTGATCGGGCTTTTCCTGATCGCGGCGGCGTTCCGGCGTGAGCTTCAGCCGGCAGGCTTCGTGCTCGGCTTCGCCAGCATGCTCTCCTTCGCGGTTTTTGCGCGCCTGCAGGACGAGCCGAGCCGCTTCGTTTCGAAGGTGGCGATGGCCGATATCGCCGGTTCTGCGCTGCTTCTCGTGGCGCTCGCGCTTTATTGGCTGAAGGCCTAGAGCAGTTCCCCGAAGCGCGATTCGGGGAACTTGCTCCAGTTTCCTGTTTTGTCGCGCGTTCCCGAAAACCGCCCCCTTATATTCAACGGAGGCACTTTTCGGGAACGCGCTCTGGGAAGCCTGTTGCGCGTGCGAACAGGCGGGCTTAGGTTTCGCCCGTTTCTTTGTTCGCCCCTCCATGGAGATTCAAAATGGGCTTTATCTCGGACGCGCTCAACCGCATTCAGCCGTCGGCAACCATTGCCGCCACGCAGAAAGCGCGCGACCTGAAAGCCCTGGGCCGCGACGTGATCTCGCTTGCGGCCGGCGAACCCGATTTCGATACGCCCGACAACATCAAGGAAGCCGCGATCAGGGCCATCCGCGAGGGCAAGACGAAGTACACGGCGGTCGACGGTATCCCGGAGCTCAAGGCGGCGATCTGCGCCAAGTTCAAGCGCGAGAACGGGCTCGACTATGGACCGCAGCAGGCCTTCGTCGCGCCGGGCGGCAAGCCGATCATCTTCAATGCGATGATCGCAACGCTGAACCCCGGCGACGAGGTCGTCATTCCCGCGCCCTACTGGGTGTCCTATCCGGACATCGTGCTGCTAGCGGGCGGCACGCCGGTGGCGGTCGAGACGCGGCTCGAGGATGGCTTCAAGCTGCAGCCGGAGGCGCTCGAAAAGGCGATCACGGAGAAGACCAAATGGGTCATCTTCAACTCGCCCTCGAACCCGTCGGGCGCGGCCTACACGGCGGCCGAACTGAAAAAGCTTACCGACGTGCTGATGAAGCATCCGCATGTGTGGATCCTCTCGGACGACATGTACGAGCATCTGACCTATGACGGCTTCAAGTTCGCGACGCCGGCGGAGGTCGAGCCGGGGCTCTACGAGCGCACGCTGACGATGAACGGCGTCTCGAAAGCCTATGCAATGACGGGCTGGCGCATCGGCTATTGCGCGGGGCCGGAGCCGCTCATCAAGGCGATGACGAAGGTGCAGAGCCAGTCGACCTCGAACCCGACCTCGATCAGCCAGTGGGCCGCCGTCGAGGCGCTGAACGGGCCGCAGGACTTCATTCCGGAGCGCGCGGCGGCGTTCAAGGAGCGGCGCGATCTCGTCGTCTCGATGCTGAACCAGGCGAAGGGCCTGAAATGCCCGACGCCGGAAGGTGCCTTCTATGTCTATCCCTCCTGCGAGGGCTGCATCGGCAAGAAGACGACCGACGGCAAGGTCATCGAGACGGACGAGGACTTCGCGCTTGCGCTCATCGAGGCGGAAGGCATTTCCGTGGTGCATGGCGCGGCCTTCGGGCTCTCGCCCTTCTTCCGGATTTCCTATGCAACGTCCACGGAAGAACTGACGGATGCCTGCCAGCGCATCCAGCGCTTCTGCGCGAGCCTGATCTGAGGCTTCGCGCCCCTTGAAATGAAAAGCCCCGCAGCGACTGCGGGGCTTTTTTGTCAGACCTGATAGCCCATTTTGCGCAGTTGCTGGGTCAGTGCGGATATGCGGGTCGCATCCGACGGATGCGTCGACATGAATTCCGGCGGCGGGGCCTTGCCGCCGCGCTGCGCCGTCATGTTCTGCCAGAAGCGGAGCGACTGGCGCGGATCGTATCCGGCCTTCGCCATGTAGTTGACGCCGAGCCGGTCGGCCTCCAGTTCATGCGTGCGGGAGTAGGGCAGGAGGATGCCGAACTGCACGCCGGCGCCGAGCACGGCGGCGAT
>JAGUWA010000041.1 GCA_020062605.1 Parvibaculum sp.
GGCGGCCATGACGAGCGCGAGCAGACGCTGAACCAGCTTCTCACCGAGCTGGACGGCTTCGATCCGAGCACCGGGCTTGTGCTGCTCGCCGCAACCAATCGGCCCGAAATCCTCGACCCGGCTCTACTGCGCGCCGGGCGCTTCGACCGCCAGATCCTCGTCGACCGGCCCGACAAGAAGGGCCGGGTCGACATTCTGCGCGTCCACATGAAAAAGGCGCGGATCGGCCCGGACGTCGACGCCGAGCAGATCGCCGCGCTCACCACCGGCTTCAGCGGCGCCGACCTCGCCAATCTCGTCAACGAGGCCGCCCTTCTCGCGACGCGGCGCAAGGCCGAAGCCGTCAACATGGACGACTTCACCCGTGCCATCGAACGCATCGTCGCCGGTCTCGAGAAGAAGAACCGGCTCTTGAACCCAAAGGAGCGCAAGGTCGTCGCCTATCACGAGATGGGGCACGCGCTGGTCGCCATGGCGCTTCCCGGCGTCGACGAGGTGCACAAGGTCTCCATCATCCCGCGCGGGATCGGCGCACTTGGCTATACCATCCAGCGGCCGACCGAGGATCGGTTCCTGATGACGCGCGACGAGCTCGAGAACAAGATCGCCGTCCTTCTCGGCGGCCGCGCCGCCGAGCGCCTCGTCTTCGGCCATCTTTCGACGGGCGCAGCCGATGACCTCGCTAAGGCCACTGACATCGCCCGCTCCATGGTGGCCCGCTACGGGATGGACGAGGAGTTCGGATACGTGAGCTACGACGACCAGCGGGCGAGCTATCTGGGCGGGACGCGCCCCGGGTATGCCGAGCGCCGCTACAGCGAGGCCACGGCCGAGAAGATAGACGCGGCGGTCAGGCGGGTGATCGACGATGTCTTCGAACGGGCCATGGCGATTCTACAGGTAAACCGCGAGCTTCTTGATCGCAGCGCGAACGAGCTGCTCACGAAGGAAACTCTCGACGACACCGCGTTGAAGACGCTGGCACGAGGACTGACCACGCCGGACATGGACGCCCAACCCGTTGAAGAATCCGGGGTCGTCGACGCTGCATAAGGGCGCGCCGACGGCCGAGGGTGCTACAAGATTCGAAGCACGGCACGTCGAGGAGGGTCCCTATCGCTTCGTTCGAAGCGCGCCGCGCCCCGCTTGACGGTCTGACTCCTATGTGCGGCCGGAAATATAGTCTTTCAGCGCGGCGGCTTCAGCATCGATCTCGGCGAGTCGATGCTTCACCACGTCGAGCGTGTTGATGATTCCGCACAGTGCGCCATCGTCAGTGATCGGAATGTGGCGAACTTGGTGCTCGTCCATGAGCTCGTAGATACGGCTAAGAGGCTCCCCGATATCGCAGGTTGCGACCTCGCGCGTCATCAGGTCCCCAACCGGACGGTCCACCACGTCGCGGCCAAACTGCTTCAGGCCGCGCGCGATGGCGCGCGCGGAGACGATGCCCTCGATCTCCTTGCCGTCACCGGTGATCACGACCGCAGCAACATCGTCGCGCTCGAGCTGATCCACGATGTCCTGTACCCTGGCCGTGGACGGCGCCAACGAGACGAATCTTCCCTTTTTGTCTAGCAAGCTCCGAACTGTCATGGTCTGTACTCCGATGTATCCCGTTCCTCCTCGAATGACAGAATGACCCCAGCCTCAATACGTTACGGTCACGGCCACGCCGTCGTTGCGGCCAAGCACGTTGACCGAGACATCGTCTTCATAGCGGCGGAGCAGAACGTCCACGCGTGTTTCGCCCAATCGTAGCGATCGGATGACCAGTTCGTCCAGGAAGCGGGGCAACCAGGGCCGCAGGAATCGTATTTCATTCGCGGCGTGATCGAACTGGATGCCAAGACACGCCTGTAGCAAGGCGAAGGGCGTTGCGCTTGCCCATGCCTGAGGCGCACAAGCAACGGGACAGATGGTTGGTCCGATGCCAGGCTGGCGCCGAAAGCCACAGAACAACTCCGGCAGGCGGCGCAACTCCATGTATCCCGCGGCGTCGAACAGCCCCTGGAAAATTTGCCGGGCCTGCGCGCTCGCGCCATAACGGCTGAGCCCGAGTGCGATGAAAGCATTGTCATGAGGCCAGACCGAACCGTTGTGGTACGAAATCGGGTTGTAGCGGGGCTCGCCGATCGCGACGGTTCGGACCCCCCAGCCCGAAAAGAAGGTTGTGCCCGTCAGCCTGGCTGCGACCCGGGTGGCCCGATCAGCAGTCGGAAGGCCGCAAAAAAGCAGATGGCCGGCATTCGAAGTCAGGACGCGGCATGGACGCTTGTCGCCATCCAGCGCCAAGGCATAGAAGCCCTTGTCCTCCATCCAAAAGCGCTGCTCGACCTCGTCGCGCAAGCTGTCCGCCTGCCGGTCGAGCGCGTCCGCCCTGGCTTGGTCGCCGAGCGCTCGCGCGAGCCGTGCGGCGTGACGCTTGGCGGTGTAGACATAACCCTGAACCTCAACCAGGGCGATCGGCAATGGTGCCATGCGGCCGTCGTCGTGAAAGACGGCATCATGCGAGTCTTTCCAACCCTGGTTCAGTAGCCCGGCGGCGTCCTTGCGGGCATATTCGACAAGCCCATCCCCGTCGACGTCGCCGTGGGTGTCAATCCAGGTGAGCGCTGCCTCGATGTGGGGCCACAGGCTGCGAATGAGCGAAAGGTCCTGCGTCCGGTCGTAATAGAGCCCGGCGAGAAGTACGAACAAGGGCGTCGCGTCGACGCTGCCGTAGTAGAGGCCGAAGGGCACTTCGCCAAGACGCGCCATCTCGCCCAAGCGCATCTCATGCAGGATCTTGCCCGGCTCGGCATCCGCTCGCGCATCGAAGTCCCTGGCCTGATGCGCCGCGAGAAATCGAAGAACGCCTCGCGCAATTTCGGGGTCGATCCAGAGCATCTCGATGGCCGTGATGATGCCGTCCCGGCCGAACACGGTGCTGTACCAGGGAACGCCCGCATACGGGTACGGGCCGTGCTCTGTATCGGTCAGGAGCATATACAGGTCCGCCATGGAGCGGCAGAGGACCTCGTTGAAGATCTCGTTCGAAGTCTCTATGGCTGCGGCGCGTTTCGTCGACAATCGGTGCGCCCGGCGCGCCTCGCGAAAGCTGGGCAGGAACCCGGAATCCAATGCTCTCGGGCCGTCGCCGTTTGCGCAGGCACAAGTGACCAGAATTGCCGCCTGTTCTCCCGGCGCGAGCGTCAACTCGTACCGGGCGCTGCCGGGCTCGAGCTGCACCGGCGCGGGCTCGAACCGCAAGGTCGTCGAGTAGCAACGGCCGTCGAGGGCGGTGTAGCAAAACGCAGCAGTGTTCGCACTCTCGGTCGCGCATTCGATCGTGCCGCGCCGGGGACGCCGATGTCCGCGGACCTCGAACAGGTCGGCGAAATCCGCCTCAAAAGAGAAGGTCACAGTAAAACGATGTTCGCGATCGCCGAAGTTCTGGACCCGTAGCCGCTCGAAGCTTCGTCCCTGCCAGATGAAAGTTGTTCGCAGGAAATGGATGATGTCCTTGGCGAGGATCAACCTCTCGCCGTCGAGGATGTCGGGGTTGGTGAGGTGGACGGTCAGCAGCGCGTTGTTGTCCTGAACCGTGGAACTCAATAGCAGCGGCCGAAGTCCGTTGATGAGTAGCTGCAGCCCGGAGAGAAAGCGGGTGTCGTCATGGAAAAGACCACCGGGACTACCCCGTCCCGGGACAATATCGCCGTGGGGGTCGAAAAGCCCGAAGGTATGGCCGTGCTTGAGAGTCCGCAGCCGCCTTTCCGGCAATGAGAAGGTGGCAGTAATTCCGTAGTTGCTGTCTCCGCCAGTCTGTGGCGACGCGGCCTGTGAGGCTGGCTCATTCATGGGCTGTATCTCCGAACGAAAGCTGCCTATGGAAGCGGAACACCCGACGGAATTCGGCATTCCGCGCGGGTGCCGCCGCTTCGTGCGTTGCGGCAGCGCTCAGGCCGCCGCAACAAACTCGAGCGAGGACGAGCGCTCTACCTGTGCACGATCGAACGCCACCTCTGGCGCTGTTGGGACGGGTCGGGGATCGAGCGCCGGTTTGCTCGGCACACCGCCCAGCGACTGGTAGAGACGCACGTAGTCACGCGTCATGCGCTCGGCAGTAAACCTTTCCTCGAAGCGGCGGCGGATTTCAGTATGGTCGAGCACCATGGCCTTGGACACCGCCGCCGCTGCGCCTTCCAGGCTGTCGACAATGAACCCCGTCACCCCGTCTTCCACGATCTCCGGGACCGAGCCCCTGCGCCAGGCGATGACGGGTGTGCCGCAAGCCATCGCCTCGATCATCACAAGACCGAAGGGTTCGGGCCAGTCGATGGGAAAGAGCAACGCAATCGCTCCGCTCAGAAAGGCACCCTTTTCCGCCTCGCCGATCTCGCCGACGAACTCGACGAGCGGATCGTCCAGCAAGGGGCGAATATGTTCGTCGAAGTATGCCTGATCCGCCCTGTCCACCTTCGCGGCAATCTTGAGCGGCAAGCCCGTCCGGCGGGCGATTTCGATCGCGCGATCGGGCCGCTTCTCCGGGCTGATGCGGCCAAGGAACGCGAGATAGCTGCGACTTGCATCCGGCTGAAATTTCAGAAGATCGCGGGGCAGGCCGTGATGGATCGTGCCGGCCCAGTTCGCGGCAGGCAAGGGCGTGCGCTGATGATCGGAGATCGAAACGAGCGGCATCTCCGGGAACGCCTTGTAGACCGGCGGCAGATCCGGCAGGTCCAGCCGCCCATGCAGCGTCGTCACGGTCCGGCTCGCCATCTCGCGGAACAGCGGGAAATGGTAGTAGTCGATGTGGAAATGAAGGACGTCGAAGTCGCACGCCCGCCGCTTGATCTTGTCCAGCATGACGACGTGATATGGCCACGGGTCCCGGACTTCGGGATTGAGGCGCAGCGCGGTTTCGCTGCCTGGTACGAGATGCGCCGTCGTGCCGGAGTCGCCGCTGGCGAACAGGGTCACGTCGTGCCCTTGCCGGACAAGCTCTTCGGTAAGGTAGGACACAACGCGTTCGGTGCCGCCGTAAAGTTTCGGCGGAACGCTTTCGTAGAGAGGGGCAATTTGCGCGATTCTCATTGTTGTTTTCCTCGTGTCTGTACTCTGTCCTGCTTCCCTTTCGTCAGTGATCGAGTTAAACGGCCTCCTGGGGCGCCTTCAGGCGCATTGCCTGTCGCGATGAGTGGCTCTTGCCAAGGACCTCGGCGGCATTGTCGTTTGCCGCGACCGCGGCAGGTCGAGCCCCCGCCTTCCAATGCGTGGCGCGCAAGTTGTCGACCCTTGCGGCTTCGGCGGGGCGACCGGGCAGGCTCATGAGCGCCCACACCCAAGCCGGCGGCGCCCAGAAGAACGGCGCCGGCACTATCAGCAGTGCGGTGTACGCCGCAGCGACCGCATAGTCCCAGGTCGACCAGCGCTCGACATGGCTCGTTGTCTGGCTGTCACCCATCGCGCGGCCTTCTGCCAATCCGTTCTCATGCCGCATGGCTGCGTGGCTCTTCATGCGCCTGATTAGCGGCGGCGAGTTCGCCTCGCCATCACCGCCATCGCATCCCAGATTGAGGCTGGCGTCCTCCTGCAGCGCATCGAACTCTGGCTCCTCGTAGCCACGACGCTGGAGCCTGCGAAGCAGCCGTTCGCGCAACGCGCTGACATCGACCTTGCCGGCGGCGTTCTCCCGAAGGGAGACGAACGTGCGCGGCTCGTCCGCGGCTTCGATCATCTGCGGCTCACCCCGGCCCAGCTCTCGCGCGCGCTCGGCCGCGAGCAGCACGAGCTCGAAACGGTTCGGGACCCGTTCAAGACAGTCGTTTACGGCGATGCGCGCCATGCTCACCTCCCCCGGGCCTGTCCCTTCTCGACGGTCGGAGCGGCTGGTGGATATTGCCACCGGCATTTGTCTGCATAGCTCTTGGGACGGATTCTCGGCTCGTGTGGCTCGATGACCGTATAGGGCCAGCCTCGGCGTTCCGCGAAAGCGACCGCCCGTTCCTTGTTCGGAAAGATCAGCTTCACCTGCTGGAGTGTGTCGCGCGAGCTCGTCCACCCCATGAGAGGCTCGATTCCGGTCGCCCATCTCGGCTCGAATTCGAGCACCCACTTCTTGGTCCGTGCCCGTCCCGCCTGCATGACGCTCCGTGCCGGGCGATAGATGCGCACGGCAGGTATCTGTGCCGGGCTGGCAGAGAACTGAGACGATGGACGGCGCTTCGACCGCTCCTGGCCCAGGTCAATGAGATCGGCGTTCCTGGCCGGTACGGATCGGGCCGGGGCTCCCTGCCCGCAAGGACCGAAGTCCCGTTCGGTCTTGGCAAATGCGCTCATTGCCGCCTCCCTTTGGCAGGATCATTTCCGGGATGTCTGATCGGGGTGCCGGCGGTGATGCCGAGCCATCCTGGCGGATCGCTCGCGGGAAACGACTCGAACGCGGCCAAGTCGACGGGATCTGGCCGCACAGGCGCCTTTCGCGAGGCGTCCGTGTCCGGGTACAAAGCCGTGACGTCAGCATTGACCGTCGCGGTGTCACCACCGCCTCTGTCCGTTTCCTTCGCAGGCCACGCTCCGACCGGTAGTGGCCTGGTTTCCGCAGCGAATGATCTCATGACCGGACTCCTCCATCTTCTCGAAATTCATCGCCATGAACCTCGATGACGGAAGAGCCGCCGGCGGCGGCCGCACTGCATCGGAAGGGTAAGGTGCACGAAACGTGCCGGGCCGCTCCATCGCCGGGCTGCCGGTGGAGCCCGGCAGCGGCATCGGACGCACGGTCAAACACACCCTTCGCCAGAAGCGATGTGCAAGCGCGCGGCGGCTCACCCTCAAGGTCGAGCCTCGCGCCGAACGCGGCAATCCGCCGTTCGGCGATAAGAATTTAGGATCGGAGAATGTCACTTCAAGACCGCAGGAGCTGTCTTGGACGCTGCGGGCTTGTGGCCATAGCGGCAAGTCAAGTTGGCCGGTTTCGTGACGTGAGGGTTGGTCGCTTGGTACTCAGTGAGAAGATGACCGACATGCCCGCGCCTGCTCCCTGATCACCGCGTAGTCGCTCAGCATCTTGGCGATTGCCGCCCCCTCCGGCAGCACCTCGATTTCCTCTGCCGCGCGCGCCTGGAACTCGCGGCTGTACTCCACAACAGGTGGGCAGACCGTGACGATCCTCGGTTCAGAACCGCCCGTCGCGCAGCCGCTCAGCAAGCTCGTCGCGATCGCGAGGACGGCGAGCCGCCGCGTGGAGCATCTGGCGATGGACATCATTGACCTTCTCCGTGGTTTCGAGGCGCTCTGCCAACCGTCCGGCGCGCTCGCCGGAGCGCCGGAGCGCGAGCAGGAACAGGAGCACCGCGAGTGCGATGGCGCCATAGCGCAGGGCCGCGCGCTCCAGCAGGGCTTCAAACTCGGCGGTTGGAAGCGCGGTCAGCGCGCCTCTGTCTGGTTCCTTGTCCATGACGCAATCCGGCAGCGATCAGAGGACCAGCGAGCCGGCCAGCGTGAACCCGATCCCTGCGAGCGTGGCGTCGGGCGTCGATGGCGCGACCACGCTGAACACCTGGCCGCGCTCCAGCAAGGTTTCGCTGGCGGCGATGAAGGTGGCGCTCGTGGCGGCGGCGGCGAAGCGCATGGTGGCGCTGCTGACACCGTCGGCCCGGATGAGTCCGACATCGTCGAAGAGCGATCCGGTGAGAACGAAGTCGACGCGGCCAGAGGGGCCGTAAGCGGAGACCATCCCCATCCACGTGGTGGCGACGAACCGCAGGGTCGAATTGGTCAGGCCGCTGCTGGTGGAGCCGAAGCGACCGACTTCCTTGAGGGCGTTCGGCTCGATGCGCAGGATCGGGCGTGAGTTGCTCGATCCGGTCACGACATAGAGGTGGCCGTCTTCACCGCAGAACAGCGTGCTCGGGAAGTTGTTCGGCACGACGGCCGTGATGTCCGTCATCCGCGCCTGGCGGTCCTCCTTCATGGTCCGCAGGCTGAAGCGGCGGATCCCGGCTTGCGCCGCGTTGACGTCGCTGTCCAGGAAGTAGCCGTATCCGCGCCGCCAATCGACGGTCAGGTCGTCGATCTGGTAGGTCCCGAAATATCCGCCTTCGCCCGTCGTGATGAAATCGAGCAGTTGGTAGGGCTGCTGCGCGGCGCGCTGATAGGTAATCTCTGCCGTGATGTTCGGGATACGGTTGCCGAAGTCCGCGAGCGCCAGCTCTTCGAAGACGATGGTGGCAAGACCCCGATG
Source organism: Parvibaculum sp. (assembly GCA_020062605.1). GTDB lineage: Bacteria > Pseudomonadota > Alphaproteobacteria > Parvibaculales > Parvibaculaceae > Parvibaculum. The sequence continues at coordinate 8,231 of JAGUWA010000041.1, forward strand.
GGCGGGCGCGCGGCCAGCGCCGACATGCGTTTCGATCAGCGGATCGGCCAGCTGATCCTCCGTCCCCGAATGGAAACGGAACTTGAGATCGGGTTTGGCGACGTCGGGGCTCGCGCCGGTCTTGCCGTGGATGAGTTTGCCGTCCGCCCAGATCCGAAGCACGTCCTCGGCCGGCCCTTCGCCGAAGCTGAGCGCGAAGGACGCGAAGTAGGAATACGTGACCGAGGTCTGGGTGGCGCCGCCGCCGCCCTTGCCGCCCGAGCGGGTCCTGGTGACGTTCTGCTGCTCAGAATCCGATTCAAAATTATTACTTGGCAGATGCTGCTCTGGCGAGGCGCTTTGAGATGAGGCGGATCGATGCGATGTAAGTCCAGGCTTCGGAAGGCTCGATGGATGACTCCCAATCCTTTGCGAGTCGCCGGCATCGGCCGAGCCAGGCAAATGTTCTCTCGACGACCCAGCGTTTGGCGAGGACGACAAAGCCTTTCGCATCGTCCGGCCGTTTGACGATTTCAATCCTCCGCTCGCCCTGCGCATGAACAAAATTCGCCAATGGCTCGCCGCGATAGCCGCCGTCGGCGAAGAGGTGACGCAGGGAAGGAAAGCGTTCAAAAACTTCCTCTATGGTAATCCGCGCGCCGTCGCGGTCTTGAATGTCCGCCTCGTGAACGATACACGATAGCAAAAGCCCCAGCGTATCCGTCACGATATGGCGCTTGCGTCCCTTCACCTTCTTTCCGGCATCATAGCCGCATGGGCCGCCGCTCCCGGTCGTCTTGACGGACTGGCTGTCGATCACCCCCGCCGTCGGCGCTGCGTCCCGGCCTTCCCGGCGGCGCGCCGCCATCGCCAGCACGTCGTTGATCAGCTCCAGAAGCCCTTCATTGCGGAATTTATAAAACCAGTACCGTACCGTCGATGAGGGCGGAAAATCCTTCGGCAGCAGCGCCCACGCAATGCCGCCCGAGGCGATGTACAAGATCGCGTTCCAGACCTCGCGAAACTCCACCTCGCGCGGACGTCCGACTTTCGACGGCGGCGGCATGAACGGTTCGATGATCTCCCATTCCGCGTCCGTGACGTCGCTTGCATAGCGCAGCGAACTTCTGTCATGCTGCGCCCGAGTGGTTTCGGTCCAGGCCATTTGATCCTCGATGATTTTTGCAAATCCGGTGAATCACAAGTCGCTGAAACCACTCAACTATAATTTTCAACCGGGCTCTCAGGCAGGCATCGTAGGGACCGGTCGCCTCGAAGAGGACCAGCCTGTCCTTGTTCTTCCAGCGGTCGATCAGCGGTGCGAGAGCCGCCGCTTCATTGGCGATCCGTTCGGGCTTGCCGAACGCATCGTCAAAAATGTCGAGATGGTCTTTGGAGATGTCGCAACCGACAAAGCCAGGTTGTATGGTCATGGGGCCTATCCCTGTGCTGCGAGGTCCGGTGATGCGGCCTCGATCAACTGTTCAGGTTGGGTACTTGGAACGCGGGCGGGGATCCGTGCCGGCTAACGGTCTTCAAGACCGGGGACCCAACGATCTCCCGCCCGCACCCATCCTGACACATCCCCAACACACAGGGACCCATCCCCGTTGACGGCGAGTGGCGTTTTGCCGCCCAATCAGTACTTAAGGGAGCAAATAGGGTTCGTGCCTGGAAGGATTGCCGCGTGCCGCAAGAGAGAAGACCGCCCGTCATAGCCGACGAGAAGAAGATTCGAGCTCTGCTCGAAACCTACGCTTGCCCAGTTCCATTTCACGAAATCCGGACTCGATTTTTAGGGAACATCGCTACACCGGCGATGTCGGCTTCACCCATCTCTGTCGTGAAGAACCTGTGGGGCGGGGAGCTGCCCGAATTTGAGAGCCTCGACGCCGTCAACGAGTTGATCGGCGTTCTTGTCAACGGCCTCTGGAACTCCCTCACGCGCCATCAGAAGCGGAGCGATCCCTTCCGGCTGGTGCGGCCAACGGTTACGCCCACGCGCCACGGGCTTGCTCAGCTGGCACTGATCCGCCGGCAGGAACTCGATGGGTTCGTCGAGGGGTTGTTTTCCGGTGCTGAAGAACTCGACCTGCCAGCAAAGGCATCCGCGGCGCTCGACACGCTCGGCGAAGTGCGCGCCATGATTGCGGGGGTCCATGAGGTCGCCATTGATGCCGGCAAGCCTGCAGATCTATCCGACATCGCCGCGACGATTAAGCATCTGCGGGATATTGCCCGGATCACGGAAATCGAGATCAACCGGGTGGTTCTGGACTGCACCCGTGCGCGACGACAGATGCTTGGGTCGATCGGCTCTACCAGACCCACGCATCATTGAGCGACGTGTGTATACGCTGGTCCGCGCATCGACGCGCCCCCAAAACGCCCACTTCGAGTGTCTCTGATGGAATGCCAGGCGCGAGAACTGCGGCAAAAAGTTCGCTCGACATGAATCCGCAACCGACTGGAAATGTTGTGTTTTCTTAGACCGAACCTAAACCGGCGAGGTTCGCTCGGTTTGAGACGGAGGGCCACTCAGAGACCGAAAATGAGGACTGCGCCAGTCTCCGGGGTTCGGCTGCCTCGGCTAAACGCCTTTGAAACAAAAAGAAAAAGGCCCCCAACGGGAGCCTCATCTCGGGTTCGCTACAGGATAATGGCGGAGAGGATGGGATTCGAACCCACGGTACAGCTTTACACTGTACAACGGTTTAGCAAACCGCCGCCTTCAGCCACTCGGCCACCTCTCCGGCTCCCCGTGTATGCCCAAGAATACGGGCCGCATCAAGGCCAATGTCTTCCGGCATCGTACGGATTTAGGCCCATCGGCCGCGGACTCAGCCCTTCGGGCCGCCCCGGTAGCGAATGAGCCCTTCCTGCGCCACCGAAGCAACCAGCTTGCCGTCCCGGGTATAGATGCTGCCCCGGTTGAACCCGCGCGCGCCCGAAGCGCTCGGACTGTCCTGCGTGTAGAGCAGCCAGTCGTCCGTCCGGAACGGCCCGTGAAACCACATCGCGTGGTCGAGACTCGCCGACTGCAGCTTGCCGCTCACCCAGCTCACGCCGTGCGGACGGATGCAGGTGTCGAGCAGCGTCATGTCGGACGCATAGGCAAGGATGCACTGGTTGAGCGGCGTGTTGTCGCCAACGCCTTTGCGCGCGCGGAACCAGACATGCTGCACCGGTTCCATCGGCACCGGATCGATGTAGTCCTGCGGATTGACCGGCCGGATCTCGATGGGCCGCGGCCGGGCGAAATGCGCACGCACCGCTTCCGGCAGCTTGTCCTCGATCGCCTTCCTCAACTCTCCCTCGTTCGGCAGGTCTTCGGGCTGCGGCACGTCGGGCATCGTCGCCTGATGCTCGAACCCCTCCTCCTCGACCTGGAACGAAGCGGCCAGGTTGAATATCTGCTTGCCGTGCTGGATCGCCACGACGCGTCGCGTCGTGAAGCTCTTGCCGTCCCGCGAACGGTCGACTTCATAGACGATTGGAATTTTCGGATCGCCGGGCCGGATGAAGTAGGCATGCAACGAATGACAAACGCGCTCTTCCACCGTCCGGTAGGCGGCGACCAGCGCCTGCCCGATCACCTGCCCGCCGAAAACGCGCTGCCAGCTCACATCGGGGCTGTGTCCGCGAAAGAGGTTCATCTCGATCTGCTCGAGATCGAGCAGGTCGATCAGGTTCTCGACGGGATTCTTGTCGGCTTGCTGAGAAGCGTCTGTCATGGCCACTCCTGGGGGAACACGGGGGGAACGGTTGAAGCCCGATTTGCCCAACTGAGGAGATGGAGCGGCAGGGACTTCGGAGTGGCCGGAAGATAAGCGGAGCGTGACGGCCTGTCACCGTCTTTACGCAACCGCGAAGAGAATTGGCGGCACGGAAAAGCGCGTGCCTGCGCCAAAATTACAGAACTATTTCAATGTGTTACTGATGGGAGAGCCACTCGCGCGCCTGCCGCTGCGCCTCGGCGATCTCGGCGGGTGTCATTTCTGCGGCAAGCTCCGCGCGGCAGCTTCGCGCTGCATCGCTTCCCTTCATCGCCGCGAGATTGAACCACTTGTGGGCAGTCACCAGATCGACCTCCACGCCGTGACCCGTCGAATACATCAGCCCAAGATTGTATAGCGCGTCGCACTTGCCGCCCTCTGCGGCAAGCTCGCTCTTCTCGATGGTATCGAGTTGCATGCGAGCCATGTGCTGTCTCCTCGTCGTCGAGGCTTCAAGCCCGTTGTTGCCCTGAAGACGGAGCTCCTCTCCGTCCCGATGCAACTCTCCATGCGCGCACTGAAAAAATGGTTAACGGCCCGCTCACCACAAACCTTGATGTGAGCGGGCTCGGAAAAACCGCCAGCGATATTCGTCCGGTCAAGCCTTCGGCACATCCATGCCGCGTTGAACGGCCGGCCGCGTGCCGACGGCGTCGAGCCAGCGCTTCACATTCGCGCCCTCTCCCACCACATCGGGTTTCGCCTGCGCGATCAGGTCGAAGGCGATGCTGATCCACGGATAGGTCGCCATGTCGGCGATCGAATAGTCCCCGCCCATATACGCCGCTTCCCCGAGCCGCTTGTCGAGAACCTTGATCAGCCGCGCGCTTTCACCGATGTACCGGTCGATCGCATAGGGAATCTTTTCCGGCGCGGTGTTGATGAAGTGGTTCGCCTGACCAAGCATCGGCCCGACGCCGCCCATCTGCCACATCAGCCATTCAAGCGTCTTCGCGCGCTGCTCTCCCTTCGGCGCGAGAAACTTGCCCGTCTTCTCGGCGAGATAAACAAGAATCGCACCCGACTCGAACACCGAGACCGGCCCGGCATCCGCGTCCCTGTCGACGATCGCGGGAATGCGGTTATTGGGACTGACCTTCAGGAACGATGGCGCGAACTGCTCGTCCTTGCCGATGTCCACCGGATGGACTTCATAGGGAAGCCCCGCCTCTTCGAGCATGATCGAGACCTTGCGGCCATTCGGCGTCGTCCATGTATAGAGATCGATCATCGCATTCCGCCCTTCGCATATGCGGCATACGGTCTTTCTCCCGCAGCCCGCGATTTCCGATCAAACGCATATGGGAAAGCCGGGCGGCAAGCGCATCCCGCTCCTGCCGGAAAGCGTCAGTATTCGACGGTCACTTCGACGTGATGATGCCGGTGTCGCGCGCACACATATGGCGAGAGCGTATATTCGCCCGGCGCGAGCTCAAGCCCCACTGCTTCCTGCGGCAAAAGGAAGTCGGCAACCGCGTCGCCCTTCGCATCGAGGATCGAAAAGCCATAGGTGCCGTCCATGACACGCACGACCTTGCCGCCTTCGGGCAGCTTCAGCGTCCGCCCCCAGGCCTCGCTGGTGCCGTATTTGTCCTTCATGATCAGGCTTCCCGTCGCCGTCAGCGTCTCCGCGCCGGCGGGAGCGGCAAGAACGAAGGCCATGATGGCGGCCAGGGCAGCAGTCGGAACGAGACGCATGCGGAACACTCTCTTTTCGGCGCCACGCGGCGCAAAAGGCAAACAGCGCCTCCGGTTTCCCGGAAGCGCTGCAAGCTTACCATAAGAGAAGGTGCGGTTAAGCCCCACCTCTACTTTCGTGCGCGTTGCCCGAACGGCACGTTGCGTGCGCGTTCGGCCTCTTTGGTCTTGTCCCCGATGGTACCCAGTCGCCATTCGCGACCCAGGGCAAACCCCTCTGGACGGCCGGACGGGTGCCGGCCCGCTCGAACCAGTCTTTCAGGAATGGGAAATCGTCAAGCCGCTGACTCTGGTTCTTGTAGGGTACGATCCAGCCCCAGCAGGCCATGTCGGCGATCGAGTAACGGCCGGCGAGATAAGTCCGGTCCTTCAGGCGCTTGTTCATCACGCCATAGAGCCGGTTCACCTCGTCTGTATACCGCTTGATCGCATAAGAGATCTTTTCCTGAGCGTACTGGCGGAAGTGATGGGCTTGGCCCGCCATGGGGCCAAGCCCAGCCATCTGCCAGAACAGCCATTGGTCAACCTCAACTCTCGAGCGTTCGCTCGCCGGGTAGAACTTTCCCGTCTTGCGTCCGAGATATTGAAGGATTGCCCCCGTCTCGAAAATCGAGATCGGTTTCCCCCCCGGACCGCTCGGGTCCACGATGGCTGGCATCCGGTTGTTCGGCGCGATCTTCAGAAAGGATCGCTTGAACTGGTCACCAATACCGATATTCACCGGCTTCACCCTGTAGGGCAGCCCGCACTCCTCCAGCATGATCGAAATCTTCCAGCCGTTTGGCGTTGGCCAGTAATAGAGATCAATCGTCTTGGCGTTGTCCCGCTCGGAAGCGGGACGTCGCCGTGCTGAAGAACGTGTCGCCGCCGCCTTAGCGGGTTTTGACCGGCGAGTATCGCTCATCTCGGCTGCTTACGCCGCCTTCTTGCGCGCTGCAGGCTTACGCTTCGCGGCGGGCTTCCGCTTGGCCGCCGGCTTCTTGGCGGCAGTCTTGCGGGCTGCGGGCTTGCGAGCAGCCGTCGTCCTGGCTGCAGGCTTCCGCTTCGCGGGCGCCTTCTTCGCTGCTGTCTTCTTCGCCGCAGGCTTCTTGGCTGCAGTCTTCTTGGCCGCAGGCTTCTTGGCTGCAGTCTTCTTGGCCGCAGGCTTCTTCGCAGCAGGCTTCCGCTTCGCGGGCGCCTTCTTCGCTACGGTCTTCTTGGCCACAGTCTTCTTCGCAGCCGGCTTCTTCTTGGCGGCGGGCTTCCGCTTCGCGGGCGCCTTCTTCGCTGCCGTCGTCTTGGCGGCAAGCTTCTTCACCGTCTTCTTCGCAGCCGGCTTCTTCTTCGCAGCCGGCTTCTTGGCCGCGGGCTTTTTGGCCGCAGCGGCCTTCGGCTTAGCTTTCGTCTTCGTGGTGGTAGCCATGTTTCTCTAGCTCCTGATGTGCCGTTTCGTTTGGCGACAATCCATTTACTCGCAACGCACACACTGCAAGCGCCCTCGTACCCCTCAGGCGCGCAACAACAATATGAGCGCGTAAAAAGCGCTCGGCAACACAATGCAACAGATTTGTGCACGCGTGGTCGCGCCACTCTCCGGGGAAAGTGGTTACCAAACGGTTCATCCGGAGGCCGGAATTTTTCGTCAGTCGTCGGACGATAGACCGAGTTTTCGCGCGAGGATTTCGTTGACGACGCTCGGATTTGCCTTGCCAGACGTGGATTTCATGACTTGGCCGACAAACCAGCCTGCAAGTTGAGGCTTGACTTTCGTTTGCTCGACTTTATCGGGGTTGGCGGCAATCACAGCGTCGATTGCAGCCTCGATGGCCCCAAAATCCGTTACCTGCTGCAGGCCTTCCTCTTCGACGATTTGGGCCGGGTCGCGACCCGTTTTGTACATCGAATCAAAAACCTGCTTTGCGATTCGTCCCGAGATCGTCCCATCCGAGATGAGGTCGATGAGCTCTCCAAGCTGTTTTGCGCTCACCGGAGATTCCTCGATCGAGTGTCCTTCGCGGTTCAGAGCACCGAACAAATCGCCCGTCACCCAGTTCGCCGCGAGCTTCGCATCGCGCCCCTTCGCAACCGCCTCGAAGTAGTCCGCGCGCGCGCCTTCCCCGATCAGGACGGTCGCATCGTAGGGTGAAAGTGCATAGTCGGAGATGAGCCGCGCCTTCTTTTCGTCCGGCAGTTCGGGCAGCGAAGCCGCGATGTCGTTCACCCAGTCCTGCGTGAATTCGAGCGGAAGCAGGTCGGGATCGGGGAAGTAGCGGTAGTCGTGCGCCTCTTCCTTGGAGCGCATCGACCGCGTTTCGCCCGTCTTCGGATCGAAAAGCCGCGTCTCCTGGTCGATCTTGCCGCCTTCTTCCAGGATTTCGATCTGCCGTCGCGCTTCGTATTCGATCGCCTGGCCGATGAAGCGGATCGAGTTCACGTTCTTGATTTCGCAACGCGTGCCGAGGCCGGTACCGACCTTGCGCACCGAAACGTTAACGTCCGCGCGCAGCGAGCCTTCTTCCATGTTGCCGTCGCAGGTGCCGAGATAGCGCAGGATGGTGCGGAGCTTGCGCACGTAAGCCTGCGCCTCTTCCGCCGAACGCATGTCCGGCCGCGATACAATCTCCATCAGCGCCACGCCCGACCGGTTGAGGTCGACGAAGCTCATCGCCGGGTGCTGGTCGTGAAGGCTCTTGCCCGCATCCTGTTCGAGATGCAGCCGCTCGATGCCCACCGTCACGGTCCGTCCGTCCGGCATATCGAGCAGGACTTCGCCCTCGCCCACGATCGGATGCTTGAACTGCGAAATCTGATAGCCCTGCGGCAGATCGGGATAGAAGTAATTCTTCCGGTCGAAGATGGAGCGCAGGTTGATCTTCGCCTTGAGGCCAAGCCCCGTGCGCACCGCCTGCTCCACGCAGAAACGGTTGATCACGGGCAGCATGCCCGGCATCGCCGCGTCGACGAAGCTCACCTGCGTGTTCTGTTCCGCGCCGAACCGGGTCGAGGACGCCGAGAAGAGCTTGGCGTTCGACGTCACCTGCGCATGCACTTCGAGGCCGAGAATGATCTCCCAGTCCCCCGTCGCGCCCTGGATCAGATCTTCCTTGCGGGCTTCGCGCAGTTTCATCGTGCGCTCGAAATCGCTCACCACCGTTTCCGCCATGCTCACGCCCTCCACCACGCTTCGGCTTCCGCCGTGAAACCCGCCGCTTCTTCGATGGCGAACGCCGCCCTGAGCAGCGTCTCCTCATCGAAAGTCCGCCCGATAAGCTGCAGCCCGAGCGGCAGCCCTTCCGCGGAGAGCCCGGCGGGTACCGAGATGCCGGGAAGCCCGGCAAGATTCACCGTCACGGTGAACACGTCGTTCAGATACATGGAGAGCGGGTCGTCCGTCTTTTCGCCGATGGCAAACGCCGCCGACGGCGCGGTCGGCGTCAGCAGCACGTCCACTTCCGAGAAAGCTTCCGCGAAGTCGCGCGCGATCAGCGTCCGCACCTTCTGTGCCTTCAGGTAATAGGCGTCGTAATAACCGGCCGAGAGCACATAGGTGCCCATCAGCACGCGGCGGCGGACCTCCGCGCCGAAGCCTTCGGCGCGGGTCTTCTCATACATGTCCGTTATGTCCTTGCCCTCGACGCGCAGCCCGTAGCGGACGCCGTCGTAACGCGCGAGGTTGGACGAGCATTCCGCAGGCGCAACGATGTAGTAGGTCGGCAGCGCATACTTCGTATGCGGCAGGCTCACCTCCTTCACATTGGCGCCCGCCGCCTTCAGCCACTCGATGCCGCGCGTCCACAGGTCGTCGATCTCTTTCGGCATCCCGTCCACGCGGTATTCCTTCGGAATGCCGACGTTCAGGCCCTTGATGCCCTGGCCGAGCGCCGCCTCGTAGTCCGGCACCGGCCGGTCGACGCTCGTCGTGTCCTTCTCGTCATGCCCGGCCATTGAACCCAGCATGATCGCCGCGTCGCGGACATCGCGCGCGATCGGCCCCGCCTGGTCGAGCGACGAGGCAAAGGCGACGATGCCCCAGCGCGAGCAGCGCCCATAGGTCGGCTTGAGCCCCAC
>JAGUWA010000128.1 GCA_020062605.1 Parvibaculum sp.
AAACTCATATAGGCCGACTGAGGCGGCTTTTAGCCGCGTGAGTTAACGATCCGATTCTTTGGTAAACAGAAGGTAAAGGAGGCGCTTATTTTGTGGGTGCCTGGGGGACTTCCTACAAGGCCGGCTGGCTGGGTTAACGGTAAAAGTACCGTTTTTCTGCGAGTTTTTCACAGGTTTTGGATGCTGCCGTTAACTTTCATTTTTCTGCAATCCTGGGTCCGGAAATGGTTGGAAAATCATCGTTCTTTCCCTCTTCGCGGCGGAAATTGGGCAGTGATCGGGAAGCGTGATTCGCTCGGGAGCGAATGCTTGTGACCGGCAAGCCTATGGGCTAGGTATGCGCCCGCGCCGCAAACGGCCGAAGGCGCACCTTTAGGCCCGCCCCAAAGGCAGACCAATGAGCAAGAAAGAGAAGACCTTCCGTCCCAAGGCGCGTGTGCCGAAGGGGCTTCGCGACATGCCCGCGGCGCTGGTGCGCGCAGAGCAGAGGATGCTTGCGCGGATTCGTGAGGTCTATGAGCGCTACGGCTTCGATCCGCTCGAAACCCCGGCTATCGAATATGCGGACGCGCTGGGCAAGTTCCTGCCCGACGAAGACCGGCCAAACGAAGGCGTCTTTTCCTTTCAGGACGATGACGAGCAGTGGCTGTCGCTGCGCTATGACCTGACGGCGCCGCTCGCGCGCTATGTCGCCGAGAACTACGACGCGCTGCCGAAGCCCTTCCGCCGCTACCAGACAGGCCCCGTCTGGCGGAACGAAAAGCCGGGACCGGGGCGTTATCGACAGTTCACGCAGTTCGATGCCGACACGGTGGCCGCCCCGGGCGTCGCCGCCGATGCCGAGATGTGCATGATGGGTGCCGACTGCCTCGAGGCGCTCGGTATTCCGCGCGGCAGCTATCGTATTCGCGCGAACAACCGGAAGGTGCTTGACGGTCTGCTGGAGACGATCGGGCTCGACGGCGAGCCGGGCAGTGCGACCTACATGACAGTGCTGCGCGCTATCGATAAATACGACCGCCTCGGTCGCAAGGGTGTGGAGCTTTTGCTTGGGCCTGGCCGCAAGGACGAATCCGGCGACTTCACGAAAGGGGCTGGGCTCTCGCCGTCTCAGATAACGGCAGTACTCGACTACGTGGAGTCGGGCGTTGGCGAGGGGTCGACCGACCGCAACATCGTGCTCGACGGTTGGCGGAAGGTCGTCGGCGACAGCGCGGTAGGCCGTGAGGGCCTGGAAGAGCTTGCCGAAATGGATGCGCTCTTCACGGCAGCCGGCTACGGCACGGACCGGATCGAGTTCAACTCATGGATCGTGCGCGGCCTCGGCTATTACACCGGCCCCGTTTTCGAGTCCGATCTCCTGTTCGAGGTGAAGGACGAGAAGGGCAATCCGGTGCGCTTCGGCTCCGTGGGATCGGGCGGACGCTATGACGGGCTCGTTGAGCGCTTCAAGGGTGTGAAGGTACCTGCAACCGGCTTCTCGATCGGCGTGAGCCGGCTTCAGTCCGCGCTCGAACTGCTCGGCAAGCTCGATGTGGAAGACGTGACCGCACCCGTTGTCGTTCTGACGCTCGATGCCGCCAACATGGCGGGTTACCAGACAATGGTCTCGGAACTCCGCAATGCGGGCATCCGCGCAGAGCTTTATCTCGGCGGCTCGGGCATGAAGGCGCAGCTCAAATACGCCGACAAACGAGGCGCGCCCATCGCGGTGATCGAGGGCGAGGACGAGCGGGTGAAGGGGGAAATCACCTTGAAGGACCTGGTCCTCGGCGCGCAGATGTCGAAAGAGATCGAAGACAACACCGCCTGGCGCGAGGGCCAGCCGGCACAGGTTTCTGTGCCTCGTGAGCGGCTCGTCGAAGAGGTCGTCTCGATGCTCGCCCGGCATCGCCCCGTCCGGGGCCATCACGGCTGAGCGCCGTAATTACTCCTGTCTCGATATTTACCATTTCCATGCTAGATAAGGCCCGGTCCGGAAGGTCAGGCGGGGCCGGGAAGTATTCGATATGTCATCTGAACCTATGGCAGCACTGGATGGAGAGAGCCTGCGCGCACGGGAGGCGCTCGGCGCGGCGGTGCGCGGAGGCTTTGAGAAGGCCGGCTACGCGCCTGTTTCGGCGCCCGCGCTGCAGCCCGCAGACATCTTCCTCGACATGTCCGGTGAGGATATCCGCCGGCGCATGTATGTCTTCGCGGACCCGGCGGGCGAAGAGCTCTGCCTGCGCCCGGAACTGACGATCCCTGTCTGCCGCCTCTACCTTGAAGGCGCGGACGGGGCGCAGAAGCTCTGCTCGCTCGGACCGGTCTATCGCTATCAGAGCCGCGGCTCGGCAAAGCTGCGCGAATTCACTCAGGCCGGTCTCGAATGCCTCGGTGAGGCGGACGCGGAAGCGGCGGACGCGGAAGTGATCTCGCTGGCGGCCCGCGCCCTGGCAGACGCGGGGCTCGAGTCCTATGACATCGAAATGGGCGACCTCGCGCTGTTCGACGCCCTCATCGATGCGCTGGACCTGCCGCCCGGTTGGCGCTCGCGTCTGAAGCGCCACTTCTGGCGGCCCGACTATTTTCACGAGCTGCTCGACCGTCTCGCGTCGGGCGATGCGGGCGAGGAAGCGGGGGACCGCCAGGCGCTCGTCTCGGCCCTCGCAGGTCTGGATGAGGCGCAGGCCAAGGACGTGATCGAGGATGTGCTGAAGCTCGCGGGCATTGCGCCCGTCGGTGGCCGCACGGTGGAGGAAGTGGCCGAACGGCTCATCGAGCAGGCCGAGCTTGCCTCGTCGAGCGTCCCGAAGGCCGCGGCGAAGCTGATCTCGGATTTCCTGACCGTGTCTGGCACACCGCAGGATGCCATTGCCCGTGTGCGTGCTTTGGCGAAAGGTGCGGGCGTCTCCATCGACCCCGCCATTGCGCGCTTCGAGCGGCGAATGGAGCTTGTCGCGAAGAAAGGTCTCGATCTCTCTCGCGCGCATTTCGCCACCGGCTTCGGTCGCAACATGGCCTACTACACGGGCTTCGTTTTCGAGTTCCGGGTGGATGCGCTCGGTGCGGACGCGATGATCTGTGGCGGTGGCCGCTATGACGATCTGCTCTCGGCTCTCGGCGCCGGGAAGCCCGTGCCGGCTGTCGGTTGCGCTGTTGGCATCGAGCGTCTACTCGCGGCCGTCGCGAAGGAGAAAGGCCAATGAGCGGAAAACTCGTGATCGGCCTTCCGTCGAAGGGCCGGCTTCAGGAAAATGCGAGCGCCTTCTTCGCCCGGGCAGGCCTCAAGGTGCGTCAGGATGGTGGCCGAGGTTACACCGGCCGCCTCGACGGTATCGCAAATGTCGAGATCGCCTTCCTGTCGGCATCGGAAATCGCGGGTCAGCTCGAGCAAGGACTGATCCAGCTCGGGGTGACGGGCGAGGACCTGATCCGCGAGAAGCTGTCCGCTCCCGAGCGCGATGTAGAGATGTTGCTGCCGCTCGGTTTTGGTCACGCGGACGTCGTCGTCGCCGTGCCGCAGAGCTGGATCGATGTAGCCTCCATGGCAGACCTCGACGATGTGGCGCTTGCCTTTCACAGGAAGCGCGGGCGCAGGCTTCGCGTCGCGACGAAGTATTTCAACCTGACACGGCGCTTTTTCGCCGAGCACGGGCTCACTGACTACCGCATCGTCGAAAGCCTCGGCGCGACAGAGGGGGCGCCAGCAGCGGGCACGGCGGAAGTGATCGTCGATATCACGTCGACCGGAGCGACGCTGGCGGCAAACAACCTGAAAGTGCTTGATGACGGCACGATCCTGAAGAGCCAGGCGAACCTCGTTGCAAGTCTCGGCGCGGAATGGAGCGAGACGGCGCTGGCCGCCGCCGGCGAAATTCTAGATCGTGTTTCGGCTCAGGCTCGGGCAGCCAAGGTGGTTGAGGTGCGTTTCGCGAGTGATGGCGATGACGGTGCGCTGATCGAGGAATTGAAAGGCCGTTTCGGCGTGACGCTGCCTTTTGGCGATGGTGCTGCGCCGGTGCGTATCGCGCATTGCCCGGAAGCGAAACTCTACGATCTCGTATCCTTCCTTTACGCGAAAGGACGAGAGACAGTGACGGCTGCCCGCGCGGATTACGTGTTCGAAGCAAAGAATCCGCTGCGTGAGCGGCTGACCGCGCGTCTGCACGGAAAAGACTGAGCGATCATGACTCCGGCCCTTGCCGCCATCACCGCTATCGTGGTTCTTGTGACTGCGACGCTTTCCGGCATCTTCGGCATGGCGGGCGGCATGATCCTCATGGCCTTCCTCACCTTCACCTATTCGGTTGGGGCGGCGATGATGCTGCATGGCGTGACGCAGGCCGTGTCGAATGGATATCGCGCTGTCATCAACAGGAGCGACATCGTCTGGCCGCTCGTTGCGACGAACATGGCGGGTTCGCTCGCGGCGCTCGCGCTCTTCATGCTGGTGAGCTTCGTGCCGGACAAGGCCACAGTCTATCTGGTGCTCGGTGCCATCCCCTTCGTGGCCTTCTCGATTCCGAAAAGTTGGGGTCTCGACATCACGAAGCCCTTCGTCGCGCCTGTTTGCGGTTTTGTTGTGACGGCGCTGACGCTGACGGCGGGCGTCGCGGGACCGATCCTCGATGTCTTCTTCGTTAGAAGCCCGCTGACGCGCCACCAGATCGTCGCGACCAAGGCTGTGACGCAGACATTGCAGCACCTGACCAAGCTTCTCTACTTCGGGGTGCTGGCGGCACATCTCCTGCCTGCCGCGGACCTGCCTTGGTGGATTTATGCGATGGTGGCGCCGCTCGCCATGCTTGGCACGACGCTCGGCAAGATGGCGCTCGACCGCATGAATGACGGTCAGTTCAAGAGCTGGAGTCGCTACATCCTCTTTGTGCTTGGCGCACTCCTCATCTGGCGCGGACTGTCGCTACTACTGGGTTGAGAAGTCCTTGCGCGCGAGGAATTTGCGCCGCCCCTGCTCGCCAATCTTCTCCATGAGCGGAAGAAGAGGGCGGATCATCCAGGGGAACGAACCGAAGAAACGCGCGGTTAGGCTCGCGCTCCAGGGCGAGTAGATTTCGAGCTTGCCTGTGTCGATCGCCTTCAGCGTAGCATTCGCAATGTCGTCGGCGGTCATCACCTTGTCGATGAAGTTCAGAACCGAGCCGCCATGAAGGGCTTCGTGATGCAGCATGGGCGTGTCGACGGCGGCGGGATAGACGCCGGACACCTTCACCCCGAAAGGTGCAAGTTCCTGATGAAAGCCGCAAAGGAATCCGCGTAGACCGAACTTCGAGGCGGAATAGATGGCACTGTCTTTGAGCGATATCACCCCACCGAGCGAGACGGTTGCAACCATCGCACCCTTGCGCCGCGCGATCATCTGAGGCGCGGCGGCGCGCATGAGGCGGATCGGTGCGCGGAGATTTACTTCGAGGTGAAGATCGAGCGCGGATTGATCGAGATCGGCGACGGCGCCCGGCACGATGACACCGGCATTGTTGACAAGGACGTCGAGGTCGACCAGATCCCCGCCCAACCTGGTGCAGAGCCGCTCCACCTCGTCGCGGGAGGAAGCGATGCCGTGCGCATGACGGAGGTGGCGGAAAGGGCGGGCGTGCCGATCGGCTCGCTCTACCAGTATTTCCCGGACAAACCGGCGATCCTGAGGCCGCTCGTTGCGCCGCGGGATCATGGCCGGCTCGAAGCGGCATCCTTCCTGCTCATGCAACTCTCCGGTGCGGCGGTGCGGCTTGCGATCGCCGTGGACCGCAAGGAAGGTGACAGGCTGATTGTCGAATACCGCCTCATCATGCGCCGCGAACTCGAAAGCCTGCTCGCCACTGAATGACGTGTCCGCTTCCGGCTTGCCGCGAACGTAGACGCTTCATAGACTCTCGCTTCGGTTCCGGCGATGGAGCCTATGCAAACGAGGTCGGCAATATGGCGGAAGCGGCGATCCGTGTCGGCATCGGCGGTTGGGTCTTCGAGCCCTGGCGCGGCACGTTCTATCCGGAGGGGCTCGCCCAGAAGCGCGAACTCGAATATGCGAGTTCGAAGCTTTCGACCATCGAGATCAATGGCACTTACTATGGCTCGCAGAAGCCGGACAGCTTTCGAAAATGGCGTAACGAAACGCCGGATGGTTTCGTCTTCTCGTTAAAAGGTCCGCGCTTTGCGAGCAACCGGCGCGTGCTTGCGGAGGCGGAACCCTCCATCGAGAAGTTTTTTGCGAGTGGCGTGACAGAGTTGAAGGAAAAGCTGGGCGTCATCAACTGGCAATTCGCTCCGACAAAGAAGTTCGATCCGGACGACTTCGCCGCATTCCTGGACCTTCTGCCGAAATCCCATGACGGTGTCGGGCTTCGACACGCAGTCGAGGTGCGGCACGACAGCTTCAAGACGAAGGACTTCATCGATCTCTTGCGAGAGCATGAGATTGCCGTCGTGACGGCAGCGGACAGCGATTACACACAGATCGGCGACGTGACCGCGCCCTTCGTTTACGCCCGGATAATGGGAACGGACGAAAGGGAGCAACTCGGCTACTCGAAGAAGGCGCTCGACACATGGGCCGCCCGTGCCCGGAACTGGGCGCAGGGTAAAGTGCCGGAGGGGATCGACGCCGTTACAAAGAGCAAGGGCATCTCCGTAACGGACGTCTTCCTCTATGTGATTTCGGGCGCCAAGGTCCGCAACCCCCTCGCTGCCATGGCGATTGCGGACCGCCTCAAAGGCTAGAGCCCGGGAACGGGGAAGCGCGAGGTGAGCGCGCGCGTGCGGGCGGCAAGCTTCTCCTCCGTTGCCCGGTCGCCTTGTGCCGACAACGTTTCGGAGATGATGGCGCCGATCTCCGACATCTCGGCGGTTCCCATACCGCGCGCGGTCGGCGCCGGCGTGCCGAGGCGAAGCCCTGAGGGACGCATGGGCGGGTTCGGATCGTCGGGGATCACCTGCTTGTTGGTGGTGAGGCCGACGCGGTCGAGCGCCTCTTGTGCCTGCGACCCGTCGATGCCGAAGCTCGCAACGGTATCGATGACCAGGAGGTGGTTATCCGTGCCGCCGGTGATGAGCTTCACCTGTCTTTCGTTGAGCGCGAGGGCGAGCGCTTTCGCGTTCGCGAGCACCTGGCTCGCATAGTCCCGGAAGGCGGGGAGCGCGGCGAGCCGGAAGGTGACGGCGGCCGCCGCGACCTGGTTCATGTGTGGCCCTCCCTGAAGGCCCGGGAAAACGGATGCGTCGATCTTTTTCGCGAACTTCTCCTTGCAGAGGATGAGCCCACCGCGCGGACCGCGTAGCGACTTGTGTGTCGTCGTCGTCATCACGTCGAAACCGGCATCGAGCGGATTGCGCATGACATCCGCGGCTATGAGCCCGCCGATATGGGAAACATCCGCCATGGTCAGTGCACCCACCTCGTCTGCGACGCGCTTGAAATCGGCATAATCGTAGTCGCGCGGATAGGAGGAGTAGCCGCAGACAACGAGCTTCGGTTTCGTTTCCCGTGCGACGGCACGTAGATGATCGAAGTCGATGGCGCCCGTGGCGGGATCGGTCTTGTAGCGGACGAAGTTGAAGAGGCGGCCCATGTGACTCACGGGCGCGCCATGCGTGAGGTGTCCGCCGTGGCTCAAATCCATTGCCAGGATCGTGTCGCCCGGTTCGAGCAGGCCGAGATAGACCGCCTGGTTCATCGGCGAACCCGAAAGCGGCTGCACATTCGCGTGTTCCGCGCGGAAAAGCGCCTTGGCGCGATCACGCGCGAGCGTCTCGATGCGGTCGGTGTATTCCTGCCCGCCGTAGTAGCGCCGCCCTGGGTAGCCTTCGGAATATTTATTGGTGAAGGCGGAGCCGAGCAGCGTCAGCACCTCCGGGAAGGCGTAGTTTTCCGAGGGAATGAGTTCGAGGCCTGAACGCTGGCGGGCTTCCTCCCCCTTGAGAGCGAGGAAGATTTCATTGTCGGTTCGCGCAAGCAGCGCTTTCTCCTGGGATGACGGCATTGGAGCCTCCTTCGAGCCAAAACAAATAACGCCCGGCCAGCATCTTCATGTGCTGCCCAGGCGATCGGCTCGAAAGACCAGTCTCCGCGCTCCCCGATGGTGACCCATCTGATATCGCCAGTCGCGCGGAGGATATGTGCGACCGGAAGTGGGAAGGAGTAGAGCGCTGCAAGCACCGAGAGTCAATTCCCTCTCAAAGCTCTAATATCCGCTTTGCGATGATGTTCTTCTGGATTTCGTTGGATCCGCCATAGATCGATTGAGCCCTTGCGCCGAGATAGGCGGCGACGGCCGGCGCGGCGCCTGCGGGCAGCGCGGTGTTGCCTGTCCACGCGGGTGCGACTGAATCGGGGAAGGCGGGCAGCATATAGGGCCCGAAGGCTTCCATGCCGAGTTCCGCGATGTCCTGTGCGAGCTCGGTCGCGATGATCTTCAGGATCGAGGATTCGTTACCGGGTGCCCCGCCCTCCGCGACCGAGGACAGCGTCCGCAGCACGGTGATCTCGAGCGCATCGAGCCGCGCTTCGAGCGAAGCGAGTTTTTCCGCGAAGACCGGATCGTCGAGCAGGCCTCGTTCCTTCGCGACCGCGCGCGTATTTGCGAGTTGCTTCCGCTTTCCCGCGACATGCGCGTAAGAGGTGCGCTCATGGCCGAGGAGGTAGTTGGCATAGGTCCAGCCCTTGCCTTCCTCGCCGATGCGGTTTTCCTTTGGTACGCGCACATCCTCAAAGATGACGCTATTGAGCGAGTGTTTGCCGTCGATGGTGATGATCGGATTGGCGGTGATGCCCGGGCTTTCCATGTCGATCAGCAGGAAGGTGATGCCTTCCTGCTTCTTCTCTTCGTGGGAAGTCCGCAACAGGCAGAAAATCCAGTCGGCATGCTGACCGAGGCTCGTCCAGATCTTGGTGCCATTGACGACATAATCGTCGCCATTGGAAACGGCCGAGCATTGCAGCGAGGCAAGATCGGAACCGGAGCCCGGTTCCGAATAGCCCTGCGCCCAGAAGGTCGTGCTGTCGAGAATGCCGGGCAGCCACCGCTTCTTCTGTTCCTCGGTGCCGAAGGTGTAGATCACCGGCCCGACATAGAGGAGGCCCATCGGCACGACATTGAGCGCGCCCGCACGTTCCAGCTCCTCGTCGAAAATGTATTTCTCGTTCGCGGTCCATCCTGTGCCGCCCGCCGATTTCGGCCAGTTGACGGCAAGCCAGCCCTTCGCGGCCATGGCCCGTTCGGAGCGCTGGTAGTCTTCCTTGGAGGGTGAGGCACCACTCGCGATCTTCTCCACGATGTCGCGCGGATATTCGTTCTCGAAGAAGTCCCGCACCTTCATGCGGAACTCTTCGTCCTTGTCGGAAAATGAGAAGTCCATTTGGCCGCCATCCCGTTCGAATTTCCTGTTGGCGGCAGTCTAGCGGGCGCCCGTCCCAAAGCAAAAGGGCCGGTGCTTCCACCGGCCCTTCGCATTCTGTGAATGGGGAAGCTGGACTTAGAAGTCCATGCCACCCATGCCACCCATACCGCCCATGCCACCGGGCATGCCGCCGCCGGCATTACCTTCCGGCTTCGGCTTTTCGGCAATCATGGCCTCGGTGGTGATGAGAAGGCCGGCAACGGAGGCCGCGTCCTGAAGCGCCGTGCGCACGACCTTGGTCGGGTCGATGATGCCGGCGGCGACGAGATCGCAATATTCTTCCTTCTGCGCGTCGAAGCCGAAATTGGCCTGCTTCGATTCGAGCACCTTCTGCACGACGATGGAGCCTTCCACGCCGGCATTCTCGACGATCTGCCGGATCGGGGCTTCAAGTGCCTTGCGGATGATGTTGATACCCGCCTGGATGTCGAGGTTGTCGTCGACGAGCTTCGCAACGGCCTTGGACGCCATCAGGAGTGCCGTGCCGCCGCCCGGAACGATGCCTTCCTCGACCGCGGCGCGGGTGGCGTTCAGCGCGTCGTCGACGCGATCCTTGCGTTCCTTCACCTCGACTTCGGTGGCGCCGCCGACCTTGATCACCGCAACGCCGCCCGCGAGCTTTGCGAGACGTTCCTGCAGTTTCTCCTTGTCGTAGTCGGAGGTCGTTTCCACGATCTGCCGCTTGATCTGGCCGACACGGGCTTCGATGTCCTTCTTCTTACCCGAGCCGTCGACGATCGTGGTGTCGTCCTTCGTGATCGAGACGCGCTTGGCTTTGCCGAGCATGTCGAGCGTAACCGTTTCGAGCTTGATGCCGAGGTCTTCCGAGATGACCTGGCCGCCCGTGAGGATCGCGATGTCCTCAAGCATGGCTTTGCGGCGGTCGCCGAAGCCCGGCGCCTTCACGGCCGCGACCTTGAGGCCGCCACGGAGCTTGTTGACGACGAGCGTGGCAAGCGCCTCGCCTTCGATGTCTTCCGCGATGATGAGCAGCGGACGGCCCGACTGCACCACGGCTTCGAGAACCGGGAGCATCGGCTGCAGGCTCGTCAGCTTCTTCTCGTGGAGCAGGATGAGCGGCTCGTCGAGTTCCGCCACCATCTTGTCGGCATTGGTGATGAAATAGGGCGAGAGATAGCCGCGGTCGAACTGCATGCCTTCGACAACATCGAGTTCGGTCTCGAGGGACTTCGCTTCCTCGACCGTGATCACGCCTTCATTGCCGACTTTCGCCATCGCCTGGGCGATCATGGCGCCGATCTCGGATTCGCCATTCGCGGAAATCGTGCCGACCTGCGCGACTTCATCGTTCGACTTCACCTTCTTCGAACGCTTCGTGATGTCCTCGACGGCGGCACGCACGGCGATCTCGATGCCGCGCTTCAGGTCCATCGGGTTCATGCCTGCCGCGACCGATTTCGCGCCTTCGCGCACGATCGCCTGCGTGAGAACCGTCGCCGTTGTCGTGCCGTCGCCCGCCGTGTCGTTGGTCTTGGAAGCGACTTCCTTGACCATCTGGGCGCCCATGTTCTCGAACTTGTCTTCGAGTTCGATCTCCTTGGCGACCGTCACGCCGTCCTTCGTGGTGCGAGGCGCACCGAACGCCTTGTCGATGACGACGTTGCGGCCCTTCGGGCCCAGCGTCACCTTCACCGCATCGGCGAGAATGTCGACACCGCGCAACATCTTTTCGCGGGCACTGCGGCCGAATTTGACTTCCTTAGCCATGTTCTTCTGATCCTTCTGAAATCTTGAAGCGGAACGAAGGCCGCAGGGGCTCAACAAAAAAGCCCGCGGCCGTTATCCGGTTGCGAGCCTTATTCGGCGGCTGCCTTCTTCTTGGCACCACCCTCGAGCACACCCATGATGTCGCTCTCTTTCATGATCAGCAGGTCCTGGCCGTCGATCTTGACCTCGGTGCCCGACCATTTGCCGAAGATCACGCGATCGCCCGTCTTGACGTCCGGCGCGATGATCTTGCCGTCATCGCCGCGGGCGCCCGGGCCCACCGCAACGACTTCGCCCTGCGAGGGCTTTTCCTGAGCCGTGTCCGGAATGATGATGCCGCCGGCGGTCTTGGCTTCTTCCTCGACCCGGCGCACTACGACGCGGTCATGCAGAGGACGGAACTTCATCTCTGGCTTCTCCTGTGTCCCAACCGCTAAGTTGCGGAATTATATGAGAATTTTTGCGCTGTTAGCACTCTGAGGTGATGAGTGCCAATACCAGCCGGAGAGATAGGGGCTACAAGGCGCAGTGTCAAGCGCCGCGCGGGGTTCGAGGCTCAGGAGAGGACGAGGACGGCCCCGCCGAAGCGGCGCTTGAGATGCCCGAGGAGGCTTGCCGCAAAGAGAGTGGCGCCAAGAATTTCCATGGTCTCCTCAGTGCAGTAGGCGGCCTGGTAGAGGAAGCTTGTCTCACCATAAACCGTGAGGAGCTTGCCGCCGACGATTTCCATTCCGAGTGCTCCGCCGACATAGAGAAGGCCCGCCCCGCAGAACATGAGGCGCGTGCGGACGGGCAGAGCGAGGAGGAAGGGCAGGTACAAGAGCCCGATCGCCGTCACGAGGACCGTCCCCGGGATCACCCAGCCGAAGTGAAGGAAGCCGCTCAGGTCCAGACCGTTGCGCATCGGCTCGATCACGATCTCATGGACACCCGTCGCCTCGTCGATCGACAGCCCGATGAAGATAGGCACGAGCAGCGCCCAGTGGAGGACGTTGCGCTCGCCGTTCCGGGCCGCGGAAAGCGCCGTGATCGTGAGAAGGGTGGCGGAAAAGACGAGTACCAGCGAGCTGTACCAGGCGGGCAGGCAGTATTCCGCGTTGAAGGCGAGGTGACGCAGATCCTTCGCGACCGTCTCGAATCCGAACGCCGTCACATACCACTCCCGGAACAGCCCGAGTGCGACGACGGTCAGCGACGCAACCCAGAGCCCCGCCGCAAAGCGCCAGGGGTTCAGGTGGAAAACCCTTTCTTCCAAAGGCGGTTGCGCCCGGCCTGCCGTCAGCTCAACCATTTCTTAGTCCTCAATTGTGACACTTCCGCAGCGATCTGCTTCCTGCGAAGCAAGATGGAGACCACCGGAAGCCAATGGCCCTCTCAGCCGACGTTAAGCATGAGCGTCAAACGCCGAACGCTGCGTTGCATCTTGCGCTGGCGCTTGCCTATGCCGTGCGGCCGGCCCGGCTGCTGCACCCGCTTGGCTTTACGCGGCTTCAGGTCGAACGACTATTGCGCCGCAGGCGTGGCAATCAATTCCTGAGAGCACCGGACGAGGCTCTCTCTGTCCCGGATGGGCTTGTCGATATCGGTGGACCGATGACACCCGAACGGCTGATGGCCGCCTATCGCCTCGGCATTTTCCCGTGGTGTCACGTAGGCCCCGTCAAATGGTGGGCACCGTCGCAGCGCGCCGTCCTCTTTCTGGATGAGAGCCGGATCGAGAAGAACCTTCGCCGCACGCTGCGGCAGGGCAAGTTCCGGGTGACCTTCGATGAGGCCTTTGACGAGGTGATGCGCGGCTGCGCCGAACCGCGCACGGGGCGTTACGCGCTTACATGGATCGATCCACGTTTCATGGACGCCTACGCGAAGCTTCATGAGATGGGACACGCGCATTCGGTGGAGGTCTGGGACGAAGAAGGTGAGCTCGCGGGCGGCCTCTACGGTGTTGCCTGCGGCGGCGTCTTTTTCACCGAGTCGCAATTCGCACGAAAGCGCGATACGTCGAAAGTGGCCTTCGTTACCCTGAACTGCCATTTGCAGCACTGGGGCTATGTGTTGAACGACGGCAAGAACATGACAGGTCATCTCGCCGCGCTCGGCATGCGCGATATTCCGCGTGCGGAGTTCAACGGTATTTTGAAGAGGTACGAGAATGCCGGCCGTACGCCGGGGTCCTGGAAGATCGACCCGGATATCGACGTGGCGGGTTGGAAGCCCGAACGCGCCGGCTAGGCTCTGAGGCCCCGCAACGTCATTTTGATGATGGCGGTGAGCTGGGCGCGGAACGTCTTTTCATCGGGCGCCTTTTCCGCGCCGCAAGCCGCCGCAATAAGGGCGTCGGCCGTTGCTTCCTCGGTGAGGCCAACGGCCTTCGGATCGAGTTCGCCCGAAGCGACGCCCTCTCGCACGAGACGCTGGACGGCATTGTAGAACTGGTCATGTACCTCTCCGAATACGTCCTCGGAAAGGCGCGAGCCGCTGTCGACAAGCTCCGCCGCGTGCGGGCTCGACAGAATCCAGCGGTAGACGAAACCGAGCTTCGCTTCCATGAGCGCCGTAAGCTTCGGTTCGAGCGGCAGGTCGAGGGCCTCCGCCCTGGTTACCCCTTCTCCAACCTGTTCCGCAAGCGAACGGCAGATGGCTTCGAAGAGTTCGTCCTTGCTCTTGAAGTAAAGATAGAGCGTGCCCTTGGCGACGGCGGCGGCGCGCGCGATGTCTTCCATCGAGGTGCGGCGGTAGCCGTAATGACGGAAGAGGTCGAGCGCGGAAGTGAGGATCACATCCCGCTTGTCCGTTCCTGCCGTCTTCTGCACGGCGACGCTGCTTTGGGCCTTCGACATTTCTTTCGTCTGTCTTCTATCGTCTGATCGTGAAGGGGCACGTCTTGGCGACGGGCACGACGAGTGTGCGCATCGAGCCGCCGCAATCGTAGTAGCAGATCTTGCGCGCGCCGGTGCGCTGCTGGTTCGACAGCGAGCAGGTCGCCTGCGCGTATCGCTCGTAAACCGGCTTCCTGCTCATTTCCTGCTCCGGCCCTCCCGTTGAAAGGGCCGCCAGCACCAGCATGCCCGATAGCGTTACAGATCCCATTGCCCCCCTTTCGAAATCTCCGTCGCCACTCTAGCACCTTTGCCACGCCGAATTTCAAGCCTCTGCATACTGCGGCATTTGTGCATTGCGCCCGGGGCTGTAGGATGCCGCCGCACAATTTTACCGAGGGAAACCCATGACAAGCGAAGCGGTGGCGGCAGCGAAGGCGATGATCGGCGAGCCCGGATCGAGGGCGCTGATCCCGACACCGGCGCTGGTGCTGGACCTCGATGCCTTCGAGCGCAACGTGGCGCGCATGGCCGAGCACTGCAAGGTAAACGGCCTTTCCATCCGGCCCCATGCGAAGACGCATAAGTCCGTTGCAATTGCGAAGGCGCAGGTGGCGGCGGGCGCGCTTGGTGTCTGCTGCGCGAAGCTTGGGGAAGCGGAAGCAATGGCGGAAGGCGGAATCGGAAGCATCCTCATCACGTCGCCCGTCGTGACAGCGCAGGGCCTGGACCGGCTGATGGCGCTGAATGCAAAAATCCCGGACCTCATGGTCGTCGCCGACCATCCCGACAATGCGCGTGCGCTCGCGGCAGCCGCATCCGAAGCAAAGCGCACGCTGAAGGTTCTGGTCGACCTCGACGTCGGTCTTCATCGCACGGGCATCCGCCCCGGCGACGATGCAACGGATCTTGCCGAACTGCTCGACGCGGCTGAGTTCCTGCAACTGCGCGGCCTTCAGGCTTATGCCGGGCATCTGATGCACATTCACGATTTCGCCGAGCGGCGCGAGAAGTCGCTTGCCGCGATGAAGATGCTTGGCGACCAACGCGACGCACTGAAAGCGAAGGGGCTTTGCTGCGACATCGTTTCGGGCGGCGGCACGGGAAGCTACAACATCGATCCCGAAGCGAAGGTGCTGACCGAGTTGCAGGGCGGCTCCTATATCTTCATGGACAAGCAGTACAATGACGTCGCACTCGGCAACGGCGCGAGCTTTCCCTTCGAGACATCGCTCTTCGTGCAGATGTCGGTCGTCTCGAACAACACGAAGAACCTCGCGACGACAGACGCAGGTTTCAAATCCTTCTCGACCGACGCCGAGCCGCCGCAGCTTTTTTCCGGTGCACCGGAAGGGGCGGGCTATTTCTTTTTCGGCGACGAACAGGGCGGCATCCTGCTGCCCGACGGCGCGCATCTGCCATTAGGCAGTGTACTGACGGCCATGACGCCGCATTGCGACCCGACGGTGAACCTCTACGATTTCTACCATGTCGTGAGGGGCGACCGGCTGGTCGATATCTGGCCCATCGAGGCCCGTGGAAGAAGCGCCTGACGGGTGGGCAGACCGGGGATAAAAGGCCCCGAAAACGGCCGACTGTCATCGAAATGTCATCAAAACGTCACATAAGGCGGCGTTCTTGTCGTGCCTCGTACTGAGCGCTTCCATGAATGTCCGATGGGAGGGCCGCGAGAGGTACGGAAGACGAACACCGGAAATCCACCTGGTACGTCCGTCTGACGTCGCCCGGCCGGTTATCCCCAAGGCTGAGCCGGGAAAAAGTAATCCCCGGTTCTCGCGGCCTCGATTTTCGTCAGCCCCGCCCAAGCTCCCTCTCCAGCCTCTCCCACATCGGGCGGCAATCGACGACGCTGCCTTCGCGCATGGCGCGGTCGGCGGCCATGACGGTGAGGCCGGCGACCATCGCGTCGTAAACCTGGACGGGGAAGGGCGCGCCGTCGAGGAGATGGGCGGCGAGGTGGCGGCCCATCTGCTCGTCGGAACCGTAATGGCCTTCGATACTGGCGGGGAATCCCTCCGTCTGCGGATCGCTCGTGCCGAGCGCATCGCGGAAGGTGAGGCGGTTGGTCACGAGGTCCGCCTCCATCGCGCCTTCGGTCCCTGCGAAATACCAGCGGCGCTGAAGGATGCCCGCATGGGTGTTGGCGTGGAAGGACATGCGGACGCCATTCTCGTACTCGATGAGGGCGGTCTGATTGTCCGCGACATCGGCGTCGGAACGGAAGACGCTTTCGCCCGCGTTCCAGCCCGCGCGCCAGAGCTCGTAAGGTGCTTCGCCGCCGGCATAGTGGCGCTCGGCGAGTGCTTCGTTTTCGGCCGTGAAGATGGAACGGCCGCCGAAACTCGCGACCCGCGCGGGCAGGGCCCCGGCGAAGAGCCGGTAGAGGTCGAAATCGTGACAGCATTTGTCGAGCAGGAAGGACCCGGCATGAGCCTGATGGCGCCGCCAGTCGCGCATGAGGAAGGCGCCATGTTCGGGATGAAGATGTTCGTTGCCCTCGAAGCTGACGAGGCGGCCGATGCCGCCGGGCCCGAGGCGGCGCGTGACGGCGGCGACGAGAGGCGAGGAACGGAGCACGAGGCCGACAAGAACGGAGGTCTGTCCATGTTCGCGCAGGAGCCGGGCCAGCGCCCAGGTTTCCTCCTCCGTGCGCACGACCGGCTTCTCGCTGAAAACGCGCGCGCCCGCCGCAAGCCCGGCGCTTATATGCGCGAGATGCAGGTGATTGGGCGAGCCGACCATGAGGAGATCGGGCTTCTCGGCGGCGAGCATCGTCTCGACATCGGCGTAAGCGGTGCCCACGTCGAGCCCGCGCTTTTCGAGCATGGAGCGGCCGACGGGCGCTGGATCCGCATGGGCGACGATGCGGATGTTGGGTGCGGCGGCGGCAAGATGACGGATGACGGTCGCGATCCGCCGCCCGAGCCCCGCGACGGCGATGGAGAAAGTGCCGCTTGTCTTCATGAGAAATGCTTCTAGCTGTTAGGATGCAGGAGGCTAGCTTGATGCCGGAGGAAATGGGAGGCCCGGAAATACTCTTTAACCTCCAAATGCCGTCATGACCCGCTTCAGGCGGGTCATCCACGTCTTTACGGCATCGCCTTCAAGAAAGACGTGGATGGCCTGGACAAGCCGGGCCATGACGTATTCGTTTAGTTTTGCCCGAAAGAGACTTCGGAGACACAAATGCGTATCGGAATCCTCACCGGCGGTGGCGACGTGCCGGGCCTCAATTCCTGCATCAAGGCGGTGACGCGGCGCGCCAACGAGCTCGGCTGGGAGGTGATCGGCTTTCGCCGCGGCTGGGCGGGGCCGATGAATTACAATCCCGACGATCCGGCAGGCAGCGAGCAGCACCTGATGCGGCTCGATGGCGAGGCCGTGCGGACCATCGACCGCATGGGCGGCACGGTGCTGCATACGACGCGGACCGACCCGCAATGGATGGTGGAGGAGAAGCTGCCGGATTTCCTGAAGGGCAAATTCAAGCTGTCGGACAAGGGCACGGTGGACACGACGCCACACATCCTGCGCGTGTTCGAGCATCTCGGCATCGACGTGATGGTGACGATCGGCGGCGACGGCACGCTGACCTATGCGGCCCAACTCCACCGCGAAGGCATGAAGGTGGTGTCCATCCCCAAGACGATGGACAACGATGTCTTCGGCACTGATTACTGCATCGGCTTTTCGACGGCGGTCTCGCGCTCGGTCGAATATATCAACGCGCTGCGCACCTCGACGGGAAGCCACGAGCGGATTGCCGTGGTGGAACTCTTCGGCCGTCATTCGGGCGAGACGGCGCTGCTGGCGAGCTACCTCGCCGATGCCGACCGCGCGATCATCGCCGAGGTGCCGTTCGATCCGGCGCGGCTCGCCGAACTCATCGCCGCCGACAGGCTCGAGAACCCGGCGCGCTACGCCATGGTGGTGGTGTCGGAAGGGGCGAAGGTGGAGGGCGGCGCGGAGATGACCTACGGCCAGGCCGACGAATATGGACGCAAGCGGCTTGGCGGCATCGGCCATCTGCTCGGCGAGGAGCTGACGAGAATGACCGGGATCGACACGATCACGCAGTCGCTCGCCTATCTGATGCGCGCGGGCGCGCCGGACGCGCTCGACCAGATGGTCGCGAAAGGCTTCGGCACGCTTGCCGTGCAGGAGATCGCGGAAGGACGCACCGGTTTCATGACGGCGCTGCGTGACGGCAATTACGCGACCGTGCCGGCGGATGTCTGCGCGAGCGGCCGCAAGCGCGTCGATGTCGACGCGTTTTACGACCGCGAGGCTTACCGCCCGCGCATCGCGCGCGTGCTGGGCACGCCGATGTATTTGTATTGAGGTCCTTTGCTCCCCACCCTCCCCTCGGGGAGGGTCAAACGGTCGAAGACCGTTTGGGGCGGGGGAGGAGGGGACGTGCTTCCAGGCGACAGAGTCACGCAGGTAGTTGCCGCGCCTCGCCCCCGCCCCGAAAAATTCTGCGCGTGCCGCTTGAATTTTGTCGACCCGCCCCGAGGGGCGGGTGGGTGGAGAGGTAAGTGCGCTTCCCCTACCGCTTCAATTGCATGGTCTGGCGGCCTTGCTCGTCGTCGCTGCCGATGACCTTGAAGCCGAAGCGGTGGTAGAGCGAGTGCGCATCGTTGGTGGAAAGCATGATGCGCGTGACGGAGGCGAGCGCGGGATCGTTCACCATCGTCTCCACGAGCCACTTGCCGAGTGCGTTGCCGCGATGGATCGGCAGGATATAGACGTCGCTCATCCAGGCGAAGCGCGTGACATCCGTCACCATGCGGCCGAAGCCGGCCTGTTCGCCATCCGACGAATAGAGCCCGTAGGCACGGGAATTCAGGATGCTCGTCCAGAGCGCCTCGGGCGACACGTCGCGTGCCCAGTAAGTAGCGCCGAGCATCTTGAGAATGGAGTCCCGGTCCAGACGGGACTTGTCGGTGGTGATCTCAAAGCCGTGGCGGCTCCAGGAGGAGATTTCGGTATCACTCATACGCTCACTCGTTAACTTTCTTCTTGTTGTTTATTGTCCCCCGGGGCCTCTTTACTATTTGGCCCCCGCGCGTTGGGCATAGACCCAGGCTTCCTCCGCAAGCGGACGGACATTCGCCGCCATCTGCTTAGCATGTTCACTGGATGCCGTGCCGTCTCTCACCCGCCCCGCGATTCCCTGCAGGATACCGGCAAGACGGAAGAAATTATACGAAAAATAAAAATCGAGGTTTTCGATGCCGGAACGGTTCGTCCGCTCGCAATACATGGCGATATATTCCTCGAGCGTCGGGATGCCGAGCGACTTGAGGTCCGCCGTCTTGATCGAGCCGGTGCCGCCGCCCGTGCCCTGACCGGGCATCACCCATTGCATGAGGCTGTAGGTAAAGTCGCCGAGCGGATGTCCGAGCGTCGACAGCTCCCAGTCGAGCACGGCGATGACTTTCGGATCGGTGGGATGGAGCACCGTGTTGTCGAGGCGGTAGTCGCCATGGACGATCGAGGTGGAGTCG
This sequence comes from Parvibaculum sp., assembly GCA_020062605.1. Classification (GTDB taxonomy): domain Bacteria; phylum Pseudomonadota; class Alphaproteobacteria; order Parvibaculales; family Parvibaculaceae; genus Parvibaculum. The sequence continues at coordinate 19,472 of JAGUWA010000128.1, forward strand.
TCCTGCGGCACGTTTTCCGGCAGCCATTCCATGAGACGGTTCATCTCCGGAATGGTTTCCGTTTCGGAAGCGAGATACTGCTTCGACCAGCGCGAAATCTGGCGCGCGAAATAATTGCCGGGTTTGCCGAAATCGCCGAGGCCGATCTTCTCGTAATCGACCGTGTGGAGCCGGGCCATCGTCTCGTTGAGCGATGCGTATATTTTCCAGCGCGTCTCCTTGTCCTGGGCGGGCATCAGCGGTTCCCAGAGCACGCGGCCTTCCACCATGTCCATGATGTAGAACATGGTGCCGATGACGCTATCGTCCTCACACAGACAATAAGTGCGCGGCACGGGAAAGCCGGTGGTGCCGAGCGCGGTGATGACCTTGTATTCGCGGTCGACCGCATGGGCGGAGGGAAGGAGCTTCCCCGGCGGCTTGCGGCGGAGCACATATTTCCGCTTCGGCGTGACGAGCTGGTAGGTGGGGTTCGACTGTCCGCCCTTGAACTGGCGGACGGTGAGCGGACCTTCGAAGCCTTCGACATGAGCGGCCATGTAGTCTTCGAGGCGCTTCTCGTCGAACTTGTGGCTGTCGGCCACGTCCTTCGTGCCGGAGAACTGCTCCTGGCGGCTTGCTTCCGTTTCGCTCATCTTTGTTTCACTCCCCGTATTGTTTATTCCGTGTACGTATTTTGAATGTCAGTTTCTTCTTCCCACCCTCCCCCTGCGGGAGGGTCAAACCGCTGCAAGCGGTTTGGGGAGGGGTAGGGAAGGTGCTGAAATTTCAGTCGATAGCGAGTCCTGTTCCGTTGGCGAGGTCCCCCTCCCCGAAAAATTCTTCGCGTACCGCTCGAATTTTGTCGACCCTCCCACAGGGGGAGGGTGGTGAGAAGGGTGATGTCTTCCGTTTACATCATTCCCTCACGCGCTCTGCTTTTCGCGCTCGATGGCGCGGTAGCCGATGTCGCGGCGGCAGAAGCCTTCCGGCCAGTCGATCTTCGCGATGGCCTCATAGGCGCGGGCCTGCGCCTCGGCGGTCGTGGCGCCGGTGGCGGTGACGTTCAGCACGCGCCCGCCCGTCGCGTAGATGTGTCCGCCCTCGGCCTTCGTGCCCGCATGGAAAATCTGGACGTGATCGAGTGCGGCCGCGCCGGCGAGGCCCTTGATCTCGGTGTTCTTGCGATACTCGCCCGGATAACCGGCGGCGGCCATGACGACGGTGAGCGCGACCTCGTCCGTCCAGCTTATATCTGCCTTGTCGAGCGTGCCGTCATGGCAGGCGCGCAGGATCGGCAGAATGTCGGAAGCAAGGCGCATCATCAGCACCTGGGTCTCGGGATCGCCGAAGCGCGCATTGTATTCGATGAGCTGCGGACCTGTTTTCGTGATCATCAGGCCCGCATAAAGGACGCCCTTGTAGGGCGTGCCCTTGTCGCGCATGGCGCGCACCGTCGGCTCGATGATTTCCTTCAGCACACGTGTCGTGAGTTCGGGCGTGACGACGGGGGCGGGCGAATAGGCGCCCATGCCGCCCGTGTTCGGACCTTCGTCATTGTCGAAGACGCGCTTGTGATCCTGCGCGGCGACGAGGGCGCGCACATGCGTGCCGTCGCACAGCGCGAAGAAGCTCGCCTCCTCTCCTTCCAGGAATTCCTCGATCACGACTTCGGCGCCTGCATAGCCGAAGCGGCCGCCGAGAATGCTGTCGATGGCGGTCTCGGCCTCGGCGAGCGTCATCGCGATGATGACGCCCTTGCCGGCGGCAAGCCCGTCCGCCTTGACGACGATGGGAACGCCCCTGGCGGCGATGAAGGCCTTGGCGGCGGCGGCGTCCGAGAAGCGGCCATAGGCGGCGGTCGGGATGCCGTATTCGGCGCAGAGGTCTTTGGTGAAGCCCTTGGAGCCTTCGAGCTGCGCGGCCTTTGCGGTCGGTCCGAAGCTTGCGATGCCTTCCGCGTCCAGCCGGTCGACAAGACCCTTCACCAGCGGATCTTCGGGACCGACCACGACGAAGCCGATCTCCTTTTCGCGGACGAAGCGGACGATCGCGTCGAAATCATGCGCGGAGAGGGGAACGCAGTCCGCGACTTCGGCTATGCCGCCATTGCCGGGCGCGCAATAAAGCGCGTCGCAGTGCGGGCTTTTACGAATCGCCCAGCACAGGGCATGTTCCCGGCCGCCGGAGCCGATGACGAGGATATTCATTCGGGTTGCCGTTTCTTTCCCATCGAAGGGTTGGGGCGCGAAGGGGTCCCTTGTAACATGGGGTCCCGCTCCGGCAAACCGGCGCGCAGCCCCGTCCGAGACCCGAGAAAGACCCTTATGACCCCTCCGGAAAGCGCCGCCAACAACGCTCACGAATTTTCCGTAAGCGAGATTTCCTTCGCGCTGAAGCGGACGGTGGAGGAGACGTTCGGCCATGTCCGCGTGCGCGGCGAGATCACCGGCTATCGCGGCCCCCATTCCTCCGGCCACTGCTATTTCGGGCTGAAGGACGACAAGGCGCGGATCGACGCCGTGGTCTGGCGCGGCGCCTTCCAGAAGCTCCGCTTCAAGCCCGAAGAGGGCATGGAGGTGATCGCGACGGGGAAACTCACGACCTATCCCGGAAGCTCCAAATACCAGATCGTGATCGAGCATCTGGAGCCGGCGGGCGTCGGCGCCTTGATGGCGCTGCTGGAAGAGCGGCGCAAGAAGTTCGGCGCCGAGGGCTTGTTTGCGCCGGAGCGGAAGAGGCCGCTGCCCTTCCTGCCCGAGGTGATCGGCGTGGTGACGAGCCCGACCGGCGCCGTGATCCGCGACATTCTCCACCGCCTGCAGGACCGCTTTCCGCGCCGCGTGATCGTCTGGCCGGTGCGCGTGCAGGGCGAGACG
>JAGUWA010000364.1 GCA_020062605.1 Parvibaculum sp.
GGCAGTCGCGCTGGCCGCCGAGGGCGCCAGGGTCGTCGTGACCGACGTGGACGAGGCGGGCCTCAAGGAAACGGTCGAGATCATCACCAAGGCCGGCGGCACAGCAAGCGCTCACCGCCATGACGTGACGAGCGAGGCGCGCTGGCAGGAAGTCGTCACCGCCGTGAAGAACGAGTTCGGCGGGCTCAACATTCTCGTCAACAATGCCGGTATCGGCATCGGCGCCTCGATCTTCGAGATGAGCCATGAGGACTGGAGCCGCCAGCAAGCAATCAATGTCGATGGCGTCTTCTTCGGCGTGAAGCATGGCATTCCGCTCATTGCGGCTTCCGGTGGCGGCTCGGTCATCAACATTTCCTCGGTCGCCGGTCTTCAGGGCGCACCGGGACTTGCCGGTTACTGCGCGACGAAGGGCGCGGTGCGCCTGTTCACGAAAGCCGTCGCGCTCGAATGTGCGCAGGCGCAGATGAATGTGCGCGTGAATTCGGTTCACCCCGGCATCATCGACACGGCGATCTGGCAGAAGATCCCGCAGGGTGGCGGCGGCGTCGGTGCCGTTTCCTCCAGCGTGCTGCAACCGCCGGAAGGCGCCAACACGATCGACCCCAACGCCATCGCGACGGTCGGTGCGCCGCTCGGCTATGCGGGGCTTCCTGCCGACATCGCGGCGGGTATCGTCTTCCTCGCTTCCGACGAGTCGCGCTACATGACGGGTTCGGAGCTCGTCATCGATGGTGGCATGACGGCCCGCTGAGGGACGTTATTGCGTCTGGACGATTTCGTCGGTGATGCGCCAGTAGCCATCGAGCCACTGGACGACCTCGCGGGCACAAGGACTATCGACGGCGGCGTAGCGGGTTCGCAGCGCCGCCGTTTCCTTTTCGCTCATGCCGTCGAGGCCCTTGTCCTGCATGAGCGGCAGGTCCTCCGCCAGCATGCGGGCAAGCTCCGGCCCCGCAACTGTCTCCGCCGCCGCGAGGAAGGCCGTCTCGGCATTGTATTCCGGGTTCCGATAGACCGCTTCGAGCGTGAGCATCGGAATGAGGCTGAGCAGCGGCTGCGATGCGGGGTTGACGCCATGCGCCGCGACGAGAGATCCGATCTCTCCACTGCGTCCGGTGAAGCCGCGCAGATGCAGGAAGGGTGACATGCGCTGCCCGTCGTTCACGGGGTAATTGTCCCAGATGAAAGGGCGCCTTCTCAATGTTTCGCCGACGCGGGTAAGGTGATCGGCCGGCATCTCCTTCGAGCAGACGCGGGGACCTGTCCAGAAGATCTCGATTGAGGGGTCGAGCCGCTTTCCCAGATCGTCAAGGTAGCTTTCGGGCCGCTGCCCGAAAACGCGGTCGAGGATCGGATCGTCGGTATAGTAGCTAGGGCAGACGATGAGCCGCCCCGCCTTCGTCCGTTCCGCCGCGCAGTCCACGATCTCGATCTGCTTGTCCGCAAGCCCCGGCAGGTCGCCGCGCATGTCGTCGAACAGGATCGCAAGGTCGTCGATGCCGATTTCATCGAGCCAGTGGAGCTTCCGCGCCAGGGCCTCGCGCGCCGCATCGTCGAAATCGAGATAGAGCTCAAAGGGGCTGAGCCCCACGCCGAAACGCACGCCTTCAGCCCGGCAATGGGCGGCGAGAGCGGAAAGACGTTCCGCTTCCTCCGGCGGGTGGGGTTCACTCCAGCGGCGGCGCAGAAAGGTGTCGGCCTTCGGCGCGTAGAGGAAGAAGCGGTAGCCATGCGGCGCGAGTGCGCTCACATGGGCGGCGCGTGCCGCCCAGTCCCAGGGCCGTCCGTAAAAACCTTCGATGGTGCCAAGCTCGGGAATCATGGCCGCGAGCTTATCACGACTTCAAAACGAGAAAGCCTGCTCTCGGGAAATGGACCACCACCTCGCCGACGCGCGGGTCGCTGCGCTTCAGCGCGATGTGCTGGGCGGAAGAGGAGACGAGTTTGCCCGTGATCGGGTCGCGGCCGTAGTCGTCCGCCATCACCGTCACGGCATCGCCGGGCTTCAACCCGTTCGGCTCGCCTGGATCGGTGCGCGCGGCTTCCGTGCTCGTTGCCGCTTTCGCGATATCGAGGGCGTCTTCCCGTGAAATCTCGCTGCGACGGCCGCCTGGAAGAAAATGCGATCCGTCCACATGGCGACGCCCCACCCAAGCCCCTTGTCGGAACCCGGGAAAAGCGTCGGGGCCGGAAATCGTCTTTCGAGCTCGCGCAGTATGATCTGCGTGTCGCAATAGATATCCGCGCCGATCTGCATCACGGGGATTTTCCGGTAGCCCCCCGTCAGTGCCAGCAATTCGGGTTTCGGCATGATGACCGGCTCGTCGCAGGCGAACCAGTCGAGACCCTTGATACCGAACGCCACGCGCACCTTCTCGGAGAAGGGTGAGATATCGTATTGATGCAGAATGATCGATTGTGCGGTCGCGGTCATGATGTCCTACCGGTTTCTTGCTCCGAAGACGCGACGTCAACCGCGCAGGCGGCCTTGCCGTTTCGTGAGTTCCGCCATCTGGCCGAAGATCGTCGGCACATCGTTCGGCGTGTCGTCGCCGGAAAACTCCTTGTAGAGCGTCGACACGTTCACGACGATGCGTTCGCCGTCGCCCCAGCTGTCGTAGTCGGACATGTCGATATCGACCGCCGCATCGAAGGCGGAGAGGCCCGCATCGTAGCGCTTCCTCGCTTCGTCGCGCACATAGGTGAGGTAGTCCCGCACCGCTTGCACGCCTCTCTTGTCGGTGATCGGTCCATGTCCGGGCACCACGGTTTCGACGTCCATGGCCATGATCCTGTCGCAGGCGGATATCCAGTTCGAGACCGGTCCTTCCCATATGATGGGATGCCCCTCGATGAAAAGAATATCGCCCGTGAACACGGTTCTGTCGGAAGGCACATAAACGAGCGAGTCACCCGGCGTGTGCGCGGGGCCGACATGCATGATGCGGATTTCCTTCGAGCCCACATGCCGTGTCAGCTCCGTCTCGAAGGTTGTGGTCGGCAAGGTCTGCGTGACGCCCTTGAAGTCGAAGGGACCAAAACACTGCGTCACATATTTGCCTAGGTCGCCGAGCCCCGGCGCCATGTCGAGGAAACCTGCGAGCAATGCGGGCGGTTCGTGGCGCATGGCTTCGACCGCCAGCTTGTGGGCGATGATCTCCGCACCGTGGCAGCATTCGTTGCCGTTGCAGTGATCCCCATTGTGATGCGTGTTGACGACGGTCCTGATCTCCGCGGCGGCTTTCGGTTCCGCCTTGCGCATCGCGCCGAGCATTTCGCGCGTCAGCGGCACGTCGAAGAGCGTGTCGACCAGAAAGGATTCGCCATCATCGACAATGAGCCCCGCATTCGACCAGCCCCAGCCACCGTCCGGCTGCAGCCAGGCATAGCCGCCATTGCCAAGATCATGCAGGCCCTTTGTGTATTGAAAGCGGTTCAATCCGAGGCCCATGGAAATCCTCCCCTTATGCGTTTCTGTGAAGAGTGTCGGGTGGTCCGCCGCTTGCTTCAAGCGTTCATTGACCGAGGCAGCCAGCTCTGCCCCCTAATTGCCCAGCTTCTGTCTTCTTGTCGCCATGACCTCGCGTTCCGATCGGGACGGGAGGATAGAGGAGGAACAGGCATGGCATACCAGCATGCTGAGATCCGCCATGGCGGCAAGGCAGCCAAAGACGATGATGGCAGGCTGGGAAGCCAGTGGATCGGGCCGCTTGTCTTCCTTCTTTCGATAGCGCTGATCGCCTTCATTGCCGGCGCTCTGGTGATGCTCGCGAAACTTCCGCCCTCGAAGCTCCTTACCAATGCTTATGACGCGGCGGGCGCTCTCTATGCGAAAGCCACCGAGTACAGCGATCCTTACAAGACCGACCTCTGGTACGACGCACTGACGGACGACAAAGGCGTGACGACGCTCCTGCCCGATGAGGTTGAAGAGGGCTACACGCTCTATTCCTCCTCGCATGAGCCCAGCGCCTTCCTTGTCGACATGAAAGGCAATGTGGTTCATCGCTGGCATGTCGACCCTGAGAAAATATGGACCGGCAAAGAAGCAACGGCCGGTTCCCTCGGTCCGTTCGTCTATATGCGCAAGACCTACATGTACCCGAACGGCGATCTTCTTGCCGTCTATGAAGGATCGGGCGACACGCCCTGGGGGCTCGGGCTCGTCAAGCTCGACAGGGACTCGAATGTCATCTGGAGCTATCTCGACGAGCGCGCGCATCACGATGTCGGTATCGGCGCGGACGGCACGATCTATGCCCTGACGCATGAGATGAGACATGACGCCGTTGAAGGGCAGGGTGGGCTGGAACCGCCGCTGATCGAGGATTTCCTCGTCATCCTCTCGCCCGACGGCAAGGTCGAGAAGCGCATCTCGCTTCTCGAGACCATTGCGAAGTCGCGCTTCAAGTGGCTGCTGTCGGGCCTCAACCGGCGCACCGCGCAAGATCCGCTTCACACGAATTCCGTCAGAGAGGTGGGCAAAGAAGCAGCGGCCCACATGAGCATGGCGCGCGAAGGCGATGTGATCCTCAGCATCCGCAATCTGAAGCTTGTCGCCGTGCTCGACCCGGAAACGGAAAAGTTCGTCTGGGGCACGCTCGGCCCCTGGGTGGGGCAGCATTCCGTGGAACCGCTTGCCAGCGGGAATGTTTTACTTTTCGACAATAACGGCAACTACAACGGTCCGGCTGGGTCCCGCGTCATGGAGTTCGATCCGGAGACCATGGAAATCGTCTGGCAGTACGAAGGTACGAAAGACGATCCGCTGAAAAGCGTGCTTCGCGCTTCGGTGCAGCGTCTCGGCAACGGAAACACGCTCATTACGGAGTCGCAGGGCGGCCGCCTCATCGAAGTCACTCCTGAAGGCAAGGTCGTCTGGCAATACGTCACTCCGGTTCGCGGTGGCGACGGCGACAAGAAACTTCCAATCGTGGTTTGGGGACGTCGGTACACGCCGTCCCAACTCGACTTCGCGCTCGCGCCCGTCTCTCAGTCCAGCGCCGGTGCGTATCGGTAAAGGAGAAAGTCATGAAGTTGCGTATCTCTCTCATGATGCTCGCCGCTGTGGCCAGCTACGCCACGCCTGCGGCGGCCTATGTCGGCCCCGGCGCGGGGCTCAGTGTCGTCAGCGCGTTGATAGGCGTTCTGCTCGCCGTCGGGGCGGCCGCTGTCTTCGTTGTCGGTTGGCCGATCCGGCGCATGCTGCGCCGCCGGAAACTTGCGGCGGCGCAGAGATTGACGCAGCAGGAGACGCGGACTTCCGCTATGCGATAGCGAGGTGTGCCGTGCCGATGGGTCTGTTCGATCTTCCTGCGCCGGTCTTTCGCGGCGTCGAGGCGCTAATGTCTCCCTTGCCGGCCGCAGTGAGACTCATCGTCTGGGCCATGGTGGCGGCGGCGCTTTCGATGTGGTTCTACAAGCTCCTTTCGCCGCAGAAGCGCCTAGCCGACGCCGAAGCTGAGGCGCTCGCCGCGCGGCGGGAGCTGAACGCGTTCGATGGCGATATGGACGAGGCCTGGCCGCTCATCGCGCGTATGTTCCGCAGTGCCTGGTCGCGGGTGGCGCTCGCTCTGCCCTCGGCGCTTGTGGCGTCGCTGCCCATCATTGCGCTCATCGTCTGGCTGTCCAACGACTATGGCTACCGCTTTCCGGGCGAGAGCGAACATGCCGCGGCGACGGCGGCACCCATCGGCTATCAGGCCGCCATCGTCGAGCGCGGCGACGAGGGCAGACGCGTTGTGGTTCGTGCGCCGGAAGGCGACATCATATCGGATGTCGCCATGGGCGCGCCGGTCCCCATCATCGAGAAGCGCCGATGGTGGAACTGGCTGATTGCAAACCCTGCCGGATATCTTCCCGAAGGCGTTCCGGTCGACCGGGTCGAGGTGGCGCTTCCCGCACTTGAAGTGCTGCCTGTCGGGCCTTCATGGCTGCGCGGCTGGGAGGTGCTCTTCTTCGGGCTCTTCCTGCTTTTTTCATTGATCATCAAGAAAGCCGGGAGGATCGCATGAGCGTCCAGGGACATGTGACGAAACGAGATCCTTCGGCCGCGGACAAGTTCGCCGTCACGCCCTGGATGGATGTCATGGGCCGCATTCTCTACCGCCGCCCGAAGCTCATGCAGTCGCTCGCGAAGATCGAAACGCGCCTCTTCGAAGACCGCTTCGACGACATTCCCGTTCGTGCACCCGTCTGGGTCAGCGGGCTCGCACGCAGCGGCAGCACAGTGCTGCTCGAACTCCTCGCGGACCACCCCCAGGTTGCGACACATCGCTACCGCGATTTTCCGCCTCTCTTCACGCCGATCCTCTGGAACAAGCTCGTCGACTACATGCCCTTCAAGGAAGACGCGCCGGAGGAGCGCGCGCACAAGGACGGCATCTATGTCACCTCGGAAAGCCCGGAAGCCTTCGAAGAGCCGATCTGGATGAGCTTCTTTCCGCATCTCCACAAACGTCTCTGGGACGAAACCTTCGGCGGCGATGCGATACATCCGGAATTCGAGGATTTCCTGCGGGCGCATATTCGCAAGCTTCTCTTCGTGCGCGGCGGCGAGCGCTATCTCGCCAAGGCGAACTACAACATCACGCGGCTTGACTATCTGTTGCGGATGTTTCCCGATGCGCGCTTCGTCGTTCCCGTGCGCGGACCCATCTGGCATGTCGCTTCGCTGATGAAGCAGCACCGCCTGTTCGTGAAAGGTGAAGTGGAGCATCCCGAATCCCGTGCGCATCTCGCGCGCGCCGGGCATTTCGAATTCGGGCTCGACCGTGCGCCGGTCAATTGCGGAAGCGAGGCGATTGCGACGGAAATCGCCGATCTGTGGGCAGAGGGCCGGGAGGCCGAAGGCTGGGCGCTGCAGTGGCGCGAGGTCTATGGCTATCTGGCGGAGCGGATCGATGCAAATCCTGCGCTTGCGGGGGCGGTGCTCGTGGTGCGCTACGAAGACCTTTGCGAGGAGCCGGGTGCGGTGATGGCCCGGGTCCTCGATCACTGCGGTCTCGATTATTCGGACGCTCTCGTGGAGCGGGCGCAAAACCGTCTGCACGTGCCGGATTATTACCAGCCCGAATTCTCGCCGGAAGACCTCCACGTCATCCGCGACCGCACGTCCCCGGTCTCGCGCTATTTCGGCTATGGGCCCGGCTCCTGAATGCCGGAAAACGCAGAACGTCAGGAAATGCCGGTGAGCCCGCTATCGACGGCGATCGTCTGCGCCGTCACATAAACGCTTTCGTCCGACACGAGAAAAAGCGCCGCATAGGCGATTTCCCAGCCCGTCGCCTGCCGCCCGAAAGGAACGGGCGTGCGCC
>JAGUWA010000258.1 GCA_020062605.1 Parvibaculum sp.
CGCACCCGCCGCACCAGGCCCGCTGCGCGCGGTCATCTGGTCGACATGCGAGCCACGCTCCGCGCGACGCTCCGCTCAGGTGGCGTCATCCCGCTAAGGCGCCGCGATTACCGCCGCCGTCGTCCGCCGCTCGTCGTGCTGTGCGACATATCGGGTTCGATGTCCGCCTATGCCCGCGTCTTCCTTCACTTCCTCCACGCTCTCACCAACGACCGGGACCGGGTGCATGTCTTCCTCTTCGGCACCCGGCTGACGCATGTGACCCGCGAGCTGAAGCATCGCGATGTCGACGAGGCGCTCGCCCGCGTGGCCGCTCGCGTCGAGGATTGGGACGGCGGCACCCGCATCGGCGAAACGCTGCACCGCTTCAATGTGGACTGGGCCCGCCGGGTGCTGGGGCAAGGCGCCACCGTCCTCCTCGTCACCGATGGCCTCGACCGCGACGCGGGCGAAGGCGTGGAGCCCGAGATCGCCCGGCTCCACCGCAGCGCCCGCCGCCTCATCTGGCTGAACCCGCTTCTTCGTTACGAACGCTTCGAGCCGAAGGCGCTGGGCGTGAAGGCCATCCTCCCGCATGTGGATGAGTTCCGCCCGGTCCACAACATCGCCTCTCTTGCCTCTCTGGTCGAAGCGCTGTCCGATGCCCATATCGGCAGGAAGCCCGAACGGTCCCGCAAAGACAGAAGAGACGCCGCATGAGCGAAGCCCTGAACCATGATCGCATCCTGGAAGAGGCCGCCCGCTGGCGGGCCGAAGGCCGCAAGGTGGCGCTGGCCACCGTCATCGAGACCTGGGGTTCCGCCCCCCGTCCGGTCGGCAGCCAGCTCGCGATCCGCGACGACGCGACCTTCGTCGGCTCCGTTTCCGGCGGCTGCATCGAGGGCGATGTGGTGACCCGCGCCCTCGACGCACTCGAAACCGGCAAGCCGGAAGTCGTCGAATACGGCGTCTCCGATGCCATGGCCTGGGAGGTCGGGCTCGCCTGCGGCGGCCGCATCCGCGTCATGGTCGAGCCGGTGACGGGCTGACATGGACGCGTCGATCCTCCAGCAGCTTGTCCGCGACCGCGCCGAAAAGCGCGCCGTGGTACTCGCCACAAGGTTAATGGATGGAATCCAGAAACTTGTATATCCACATGAAAAACAAGAAGAAAATTGGTTAATTAAAGCGGCATCTCAAGTGCTTGCGAGCGATCGTGGCGCGGTCGTCGAAGGCCCGGATGGCGACTGGTTCCTCAATCCCTTCAACCCGCCGCTCCGCCTGATCCTTGTCGGCGCCGTCCATATCGCGCAGCCGCTCGCCCTCATCGGCTCGCTCGCCGGCTATGACGTGACGGTCGTGGACCCGCGCACCTCCTTCGCCTCCGCCGAGCGCTTCCCGGACGTGGCGCTCGTCACGGATTGGCCGGATGAGGCCATGGCCGCCCTCGCCCCCGACGCCCGCACCGCCATCGTCACCCTCACCCACGATCCGAAGCTCGACGATCCGGCACTCCACGCGGCGCTCCGGAGCCCCGCCTTCTATGTCGGCTCGCTGGGATCGAAGAAGACCCATGCTGCCCGCGTCGCCCGCCTCGCGGAAGCCGGCTTCACGGAAGACGAGATCGCCCGCATCCACGGACCCGTCGGCCTCTCCATCGGCGCGAAGAGCCCGGCCGAAATCGCCATCTCCATCATGGCCGAGATCACGGAGACGCTTCGAACATGATCTTTGGTGACATGACCCCGGACGAGGCCGAAGGCGCCATCCTCGCCCATTCGCAGAAGACAGGCGATGGCACCTTCAAGAAGGGCCGCGTCTTGACGCGTGCCGACATCCTGGCCCTCAAGGAAGCAGGCATCGGCCATATCGTCGCCGCGCGGCTCGAACCCGAAGACGTGCCCGAGGACGAGGCGGCGGGCGCACTTGCCGCCGCCCTTGCGGGCTTCTCTGTCCGCGCCTCCGCGCCGTTCACGGGCCGCGCCAACCTCCACGCCGAAGCCGCAGGCGTCATCGAGATCGACCCGGAGCGCATCGACGCCATCAACCGCATCGGCGAGGCGCTGACCGTTGCCACCGTCATGCCCTTCGAGACTGTCGCCGAGCGCCAGATGCTCGCGACCGTGAAGGTGATCCCCTTCGCCGTCCCCCGCGCAGATCTCGACAAGGCGCTCGCCATCGCCCGCGACGGCCCCGCTCCCGTCACCCTGCGCCGCTTCGAGCCGCGC
>JAGUWA010000347.1 GCA_020062605.1 Parvibaculum sp.
CTCTTCCGATCTCGAAGGGCGAACGCGTTTTCGCTTCGCCGCTTGCGCGCCGCATCGCCGCGCAACAGGGGATCGATCTTGCTTCCGTCGAGGGGTCGGGGCCACGCGGACGCATCGTGAAGGCCGATCTCGAGGGCGCGTCGAAAACGGCACCCCGAAAAGAGGCGGCAGGCGCCGCCGCTCCGGTGCCGGGTATCGATCCGCGCGCTTTCTACGACAAGGATTCCTACGAGGAAGTGCCGCTGGACGGTATGCGCAAGACCATCGCGCGCCGTCTCACCCAGTCGATGCAGGAAATCCCGCATTTCTATCTGACCATCGACTGCGAGCTCGACGAACTTCTCGTCGCGCGCAAGAAGCTCAACGAGGAAGCGGGCGAGGGCGTGAAGCTCTCCGTGAACGATTTTCTCGTCCGTGCCGCGGCCCTCGCGCTGATCAAGGTGCCGGATGCGAATGTGAGTTTCGCGGGCAACGCGCTCCTGAAACACAAGTCGGCCGATGTCGGTATTGCCGTCGCTCTCGACGGCGGCCTCATCACGCCGATTATCCGGCATGCAGAGAAGAAGGGGCTGGCGGAGATATCGGAAGAGGCGAAGTCGCTCGCCGCGCGCGCTCGCGACAAGAAGCTGAAGCCATCGGAATATGAAGGCGGCAGCTTCTCGATCTCGAACCTCGGCATGTTCGGCATCAAGCACTTCACCGCCGTCATCAATCCGCCTCAGGCCGCTATCCTCGCCGTCGGCAAGGGCGAGGAACGGCCGGTTGTGAGAAGCGGCAAACTCGAAATAGCGAACGTGATGACGGTCACCTTGTCCTGCGACCATCGCGCCATCGACGGCGCGCTCGGCGCGCGCTTCCTCGAGGCTTTCAAGGCCTATGTGGAATATCCCGCAAGGATGCTGATGTGATGGCCGAGCAATACGATGTCGTCGTAATCGGTTCCGGCCCCGGCGGTTATGTCGCCGCGATCCGCGCCGCGCAGCTCGGCCTCAAGGCCGCGGTCGTGGAGCGCGATGCGCTGGGCGGTATTTGTCTGAACTGGGGATGTATTCCGACCAAGGCGCTGCTTCGCTCGGCGGAAATCTACGAGACCTTGCATCGCCTCGACGAGTTCGGCCTCAAGGCCGAGAAGGTGAGCTTCGATGCCGAAGCGGTGGTAACCCGCAGCCGCAATGTCGCCGCGCAGCTTTCGAATGGCGTCAAGTTCCTGATGAAGAAGAACAAGATCGATGTCATCGAAGGAACGGGAAAGCTTGCCGGAGAAGGAAAGATCGCGGTCGAGACGAAGGACGGCAAGACGAACGAGATCACGGCGAAGAACATCATCCTCGCGACCGGCGCGCGGGCACGCACCATCGCGGGGCTCGAACCGGACGGCAAGACGATCTGGACCTATCGCGAGGCCATGGTCCCGAAGGCGATCCCGAAATCGCTGATCGTTATCGGCTCAGGCGCCATCGGCATCGAGTTCGCGAGCTTCTACCGCGCTTTCGGCGCCGGGGTGACGGTCGTGGAGGTGCTGGATCGCATCCTGCCGGTCGAGGACGAGGAGATTTCGAAGGAAGCCGCGCGCGCGTTCAAGAAGCGCGGCATCCGTATTCTCACCGGCGCAAAAATCGAGAAAACGGACATCTCCGGCAAAGGCGCGAAGATCACAGTGACCGTTGGTGACAAGACCGAGACGCTTGAAGCCGAAAAACTCATCTCCGCCGTCGGCATTGTCGGCAATGTCGAGAACATCGGCCTGGAGAAGGCGGGCGTGAAGGTCGAGAAGACGCATGTCGTCGTCAACGAATGGCTGGAGACGGGCGCGAAGGGTGTCTACGCCATCGGCGATCTCGTTGGCCCGCCCTGGCTCGCGCACAAGGCAAGCCACGAAGGCATCCTGGCCGCCGAGCGCATTGCCGGCGTCAAGGGCCTTCATCCCATCGACCCGCGCCGCATCCCAGGCTGCACCTATTCGACGCCGCAGATCGCCAGCGTCGGCCTGACGGAAGCCAAGGCGAAGGAACAGGGATACGAGGTCAGGGTCGGCCGGTTTCCCTTCCGCGCCAACGGCAAGGCCATTGCGCTGGGCGAAACGGAAGGCTTCGTCAAGACCGTCTTCGACGCGAAGACGGGCGAGCTCCTCGGCGCGCATATGATCGGCGCGGAAGTGACGGAACTCATCCAAGGTTATGGTGTTGCCATGACGCTGGAGACGACCGAGGCCGAACTCATGCAGGCCGTGTTTCCGCACCCCACTTTGTCGGAAATGATGGGCGAAGCGGTGCTCGATGCCTACGGGCGGGTCCTCCATACTTGATCCTTTGCGAGGAACGGAAGGTCAAAGCTTCCGCTTGACGCGGACATCGCGGCGCTGCACTTCTATTCCTCATGTTCGATCTTTTCCTGCAGCCAGAAAACTGGGCAAGCCTCGCAACGCTGACGATCCTCGAGATCGTTCTCGGCGTCGACAATCTCATTTTCCTGTCGATCCTCGCTTCGTGGCTGCCCGCCCATCAGCAGAAGCTCGGGCGGCGGCTCGGCCTCGGCGCAGCGGTTGTGACCCGTTTGCTTCTTCTGGCCTCCGCCGCATGGATCGTGACGCTCACGGAGCCCGTCTTCGATTTCGGCGAGTACGAGATCTCCTGGCGCGACCTCTTGCTGCTCGCCGGCGGCCTTTTCCTGATGGCGAAGGCAACGACCGAAATTCACCACGCGGTGGAAGGTGAAACGCAGGAGGCGACCGGCAAGACAGTTGCGACAGCCGGCCTGATGAGCGTTGTTCTGCAGATCGCGATCATCGACATCGTGTTTTCCTTCGACACGGTGATGACGGCGGTGGGGATGTCCGATCATTTTCCCATCATGGCGGTTGCCGTGATCGTGGCGGTCATCGTCATGATCTTCGCGGCGGAACCGGTAAGCGCGTTTGTCGGGCAGCACCCGACGGTGAAGATGCTTGCGCTGAGCTTCCTGATCCTGATCGGTGTCGCCCTGATCGCGGACGGACTGCACTTCCACATCCCGAAGGGTTATCTCTACTTCGCGGTCGCGTTCTCCGTGATGGTCGAAATGCTGAACCTCTGGGCGAGGAAAAATCGGAGGCAGCGCGCTCCGGGCGCCTGAACCCGGCAAAGGGGGGAAGTATTTGGAGGATCGTTCGGCCAGGATGCCGAAGAACGCGGTCGTCGTTCTTCTGGACAGCCTCAACCGGCACATGCTCGGCGCCTATGGCGGGCAGGAATTGCAACGCCCAATCTCGACCGCTTCATGCTCTTCGTCGACGAGTTCGATCCGCACGAACCCTTCGACACGCCGGAGCCCTGCGCCTCGATGTACGATCCGGATTGGGAGGGCGCGCATCTCATCTGGCCGCCTTACGCCGACGGCGGCGTTGCGCCGGGCACCTGCGATGCGCTGACGACGAGCGTCGACCTCTTCGCGACGCTGGCCGATCTGTTCGGCGTGGAGGTTCGCCAGCGCACGCATGGCCGTTCGCTTCTGCCGCTGATGCATGGCAAGGCGGAGAAAATCCGGGACTGGCTTCTCACCGGCATCCGGGGACGGGAAGTCCATTATGTCGACGGCCGCTACAAATACGCGCGGGGGCCTGCGGGCGACAACGCGCCGCTCAGCATGATGTCGAACCGCTGGTCGACCATGCCGACTCATTTCCTGAAGCGCGAACAGGAATTGCCGCTGCCGGACGAGCGGGCCTTTCTGGACCGCATGCCGGGAAGCAAGGTGCCTGTCATTCATCAGCAATGGCAGAAGGGAGACATGCTGCCTTACTGGGCGCTGACGCGCTTTTCGGGGCACCATCTCTACGCTATCTAGGACGATCCGGGAGAGAGCCGGAACCTTGCCGGATCGAATCTCGAAATGGACCTGGCGGAGCGGCTGCGACAGGCACTCTTGGAGCTCGGGGCGCCCGAAAGCCAGTTCCAGCGGCTTGGATCGTAAAAGAGCTGGCGGCGGATAGCATTTGCTTAACGATTGCGGTCTTAGCCTCCATCGAGGAGGAGTGGCTCGTGACGACGAAGACAGATGTGCAGCCGGCCGGCAGGGGCATTGACTACTCGGTTGTCGAAGCCGACGAACCGCGTCACCCTCATTGCCGCAATTTGCTGGATTACTGGAAGGCACGCCTCCAGCCCGACGGCGTCATGCTGCGGGCGGACTTCAACCCGCTCGATATCCCGCGTACGATGGGCGGCATGTTCGTTGTCGAGCCCGTGAATGGCGGCACCGACATGCGGTACCGGCTGGTTGGCAGCGAAAACGAGGAACGCCTCGGCCAAAAGTTTACCGGCAAACTCTTCTCGGACTGCTATTCGCCGGAGATGGCCAGCGATCAGACCGCATTTCACAACCGCATTATCGAGACGTGCCGCCCTGCATGCTTGCGGGGGTATTTCATCGGTGTGGATCTCGAACACGTGCACTACGAGGCGATCTACCTTCCGGTCCGGACGGAGGACGGCGGCATGCAGGTCATCGGCGGTCTCTACGAACTGCCGGCCGAGAAAGGCTGACCCCCCGAAATCGGCCAAATTTGCTTGAATCGGGCCAAGCGGTTATCCATGTCCAGTCAGGCAAACGGTATCCGAGTTCATGGTCACGATCGTAGATACGCTGAAGCCGGGCGCGGCAAAGCCCCGGCACCCCGAAAAGGCAAAGCGTCCCGACACGCCCGTGCTGCGCAAGCCGGAGTGGATCCGCGTCAAGGCGCCGGGGTCCCCGGTTTATGCCGAGACGAAGCAGGTCGTCCGGGAGAACAACCTCGTCACGGTTTGCGAGGAAGCCGGCTGTCCCAACATCGGTGAATGCTGGACCAAGAAGCACGCCACCATGATGATCATGGGCGATACCTGCACGCGCGCCTGTTCCTTCTGCAACGTGAAGACGGGTCTTCCCGCGCCGCTCGATGCGCAGGAGCCCGAGAATGTCGCAAAGGCCGTTGCAAAGCTCGGCCTTCGTCACGTCGTCATTACTTCCGTCGACCGCGACGATCTTGCGGACGGTGGCGCGCAGCATTTCGTCGAGGTGATCGAAGCGATCCGCCACCACTCTCCGGGCACGACCATCGAAATCCTGACGCCGGACTTCCTGCGCAAGGAAGGCGCGCTGGAGAAGGTCGTCGCGGCGAGGCCCGACGTCTTCAACCACAATCTCGAGACTGTACCGCGCCTCTATCTCGGTATCCGGCCGGGCGCGCGCTACTTCCACTCCCTGCGCCTGCTGCAGCGCGTGAAGGAACTCGATCCGACGATCTTCACCAAATCCGGCATCATGGTCGGTCTTGGCGAGGCGCGCGAGGAAGTGCTGCAGGTGATGGACGACATGCGTTCCGCCTCGATCGACTTTTTGACGATCGGGCAATATCTGCAGCCGACGCGGAAGCACGCCGCCATCGACCGCTTCGTGACGCCGGAGGAATTCAAATCCTATGAGCGCATCGCGCGGACCAAGGGCTTCCTGCTTGTCTCCGCAAGCCCGCTGACGCGTTCTTCCTATCACGCGGATGAGGACTTCGTCCGACTCCGCGAGGCGCGCCAGGCGACGCTCGTACGAGGCTGATGTTTCCATGACGGCGCATGAGAAAACCCGCGACGTTCCCTACGCGGCGGAAGATATGTTTGCGCTTGTCGCCGCCGTCGACCGCTATCCCGATTTTCTGCCCTGGTGCAGCGGCGCGCGGATCAGGCGCCGCGAGAAAATCGACGACAAGGAAGTTCTGCTTGCCGACCTTATCGTTTCCTACAAGGTGTTCCGTGAGCAGTTCACGAGCCGCGTGACGCTCGATCCGGAAGCGGGGCTCATTGATGTCGGCTACGTGCAGGGGCCGTTCAGCTACCTCCACAACAAATGGCAGTTCGAAACCCTGCCCGAAGGCGGCTGCCGCATCCACTTCTTCATCGATTTCGAGTTTCGAAGCGCGACGCTGCAAAAAATGATGGGCGCCATGTTTGCGAAAGCATTCGGGAAGATGATGCAGGCATTTGTCGACCGCGCCGATGAACTCTATGGCGGCAGGCGCAGCTCGCCTTCTTTCGAATCCGGGGCGCCGGTTCCGTCCTCGGAATAGACCTACATCATCCGCCGCACGAGATTGAGCGCCGTCTCGACGCTCTTCATGCGTATTTCGTCGCGTCCGATATCGCCGAACAACTGCATCTCGTGAAGGATGCTGCGGCCGCTACGCGCCGCTCCGAAATGGACGAGGCCCACGGGCTTCATCGGGGTGCCGCCGCCGGGCCCGGCAATGCCGGTCACAGAAACGGCGATGTGCCCGCGCGAATTCTTCAGTGCACCCTCGGCCATGGCGCGCGCGACGGGCTCCGATACGGCGCCGAAATCGGCGATGAGGTCGTCCGGCACGTCCAGCATGTCGCGTTTGGCTTCGTTCGAGTAAACGACAAACCCGCGTTCGACGACATCCGAAGAGCCGGCGATATCGGTCAGCAATGCCGCGATCAGCCCGCCCGTGCAGCTTTCGGCCGTGACGATCTTGAGCTTTGCCTCTCGCGCATCGGCGAGGGTGAGTTCGGCGAGGTGAATGAGACGCCGGGGAAAGATGCTCATGTCAGAACCAGCCAGAGAGTGTCGAGGAGAATGAAGGAGAAGATTGCGAACAGAGCAGCGGCGACGTCGTCGATCATGACGCCGAAGCCGCCCTTGAAGCGCCGCTCTATCGTGCCGATCGGCCAGGGCTTCAGAATGTCGAAGAAGCGGAAGAGGAAGAACGCCGCCCCCCACGCCACGGGTGTCATCGGTAGGGCTGCAAGAACGAGAAATATCGCGGTGACCTCGTCGATCACGACTTCGGGCGCATCGTCTTTCTCCGCCGCCAGGCAAAATTGCCCCGCCGCCCAGATGCCGCCCGCGAAGGCGGCGACCGAGCAGAAGAGGAGGGCCCATGAGCCGCCCGCCCAGCCGATTGCAAGGGCGAACGGAAAGGCGAAGAGCGTTCCCCAGGTGCCGGGCGCCGGACGGATGAGACCGGCGCCGAACCAGGTCGCTATGAGTGCGGCTGGATGATGGAGAGGAAGGGAAGGCGGCAGGGCGGTCAATCGGATCATGCTGTCACCCGAAGATGAGCGTTGCGAGTGCCTGGGCGGCGATGCCCTCGCCGCGGCCGGTAAAGCCGAGGCCTTCCGTCGTCGTCGCCTTGACGCTCACGCGCGACACGTCGACAGATAGAATTTCGGCAATGCGCTTACGCATGGCGGCGGCATGTGGCCCGATTTTCGGTTGCTCGCAGATCAGCGTGAGATCGACATTCGAAATCCGCGCACCGGCTTCGCGTGCCAGTGTTGCGGCATGGGCGAGGAAGATATCTGACGACGCGCCTTTCCACCTCGGATCGCTCGGCGGGAAATGCTTCCCGATATCGCCCGCGCCGATGGCGCCGAGGATCGCGTCGGTGATCGCATGCAGCCCGGCATCCGCATCCGAATGGCCGACAAGGCCGAACGCGTGAGGCACCTTCACACCGCACAGCCAGACATGATCGCCCGGTCCGAACCGGTGAACGTCGAAGCCGGTGCCCGTTCTCACATCTCCGCCCCGCATGATGATGCGCTCCGCACGTCTGATATCTTCCGCGCTCGTAATCTTGATGTTGTCTTCGTCGCCCTCGACCATGACGACGCC
>JAGUWA010000023.1 GCA_020062605.1 Parvibaculum sp.
CATGCCGCGCGCGTCCGCGCCGACGGCTCCATCGTCTGCCGCGACGCGACCGGATCGATCCACAAGATCGGCGCGCATGTGCAGGGCCTCGACGCCTGCAACGGCTGGACCTTCTGGCACTTCAAGACGGACGGCAAGCTCAAGCCCATCGACATCCTGCGCCAGAAGGTGCGCGCCGAGATGGAGTGAGAGGCGGTTCGCGTGAGCGAACGAAAAGGTCCGGTGGCCTGTCCCGGCGCAGGCCGGGAACCTTCTCGAGCCTCGAACGCCCTGAGCCATGCGAAGGGCCGGGCAAGCCTCGCTCTCCGCTTACGGACTATCTTTCTGGCTATTCGTCAGACCAACACAAAATTGTCACCCCGGCGAAAGCCGGGGCCCATTGGTTCCCTCAGCAAGCGCGGCTCTTGCGCCTGAAATTTCTGCCAGCGCACGCGCCTCATCCCTTGCTGCGGCAAGCTGGTCTGCGAGTGGGTCCCGGCTTTCGCCGGGATGACACCCATATTCTCAGCATCCCTGAAAGCAGCATCTCACCGCTTCGCAAACAGCGGCCCGGCATCCGGCATCGCATGAGCGGCTACCTTGCGCATCACGGTCGGCAGCGCCTCGCCTGCGATCTCGCCGAACGGCACCCACATCCCCTCCCGCCCGGGGATTAGTTTTTTTCGTGTCGTCGCGGTGAAGACTTCGAGTTCCAGATGAAAATGCGTGAAGGTGTGCTCCACCAGACCGGGGACAAGTTTCCATTCTGTCTCGAGCGGCGCATGCGCGAGCAGATCGTCCGTACCCGTCTTATCCCCACCGTCGTCCGCATGTGACGTTTCGATGACATTTCGATGACGGTCGCCCGGCTTTATCCCCGCGCCTGCGGACAAGTCGCGCCTGTCCCAGGGCGTGCCCGGCACCTCCATCATACCGCCGAGAAGCCCCTTCTCCGGCCGCCGGCGGAGCCAGACCTCATCTCCCCTTGTCAGCCAGAAGCAGGCACCGCGCCTCACCGGCCTCGGCTTTTTCGGCGCGCGGGCGGGCAGCAGGTTTTGTGTGCCCGCTTCCCGCGCATCGCATAAGTCATTGATCGGACAGCGATTACAGGAAGGGTTCTTTGGCGTGCAGACGGTGGCGCCGAGATCCATCATGGCTTGCGCGAAGTCGCCCGCGCGGCGTTCCGGCGTCAGCGTCGCCGCCTTCTCGCGGATTTCGGGCTTCACTGCGGGCAGTGGCGTGCGCAGGTCGAAGAGCCGCGCCACCACGCGTTCCACATTGCCGTCGACCACCGTCGCGCTCCGCCCGAAAGCGATTGCCGCGATCGCCGCCGCCGTATAGGGGCCTATCCCCGGCAGCCTCGCAAGCCCTTCCACTGTATCGGGAAATTTTCCTCCGTGGTCGGACGAAATCGTCCTCGCACAGGCATGCAGGTTGCGCGCACGGCTGTAATAGCCGAGCCCCGCCCACTCCTTCATCACCTCTTCCTGGGGGGCGGCGGCGAGCGCCTCGACGGTCGGCCAGCGTTCCAGAAACCGCATGAAATAAGGACCGACGGTCGCCACCGTCGTCTGCTGCAGCATGATTTCGGAAAGCCAGACGGCATAAGGGTCCGCCGTCTCGCCCTTCCGCGCGCGCCAGGGCAGCACGCGCGCATGCCTGTCATACCAGGCAAGCAGCGGGCGGGCGGCCGCTTTGGCGCTGATTTCCTTGGGTTTTTGGGCACGGACGGACATGGTCTAGTCTTCGCCCGGAAGCACGTCTCACGTCAATTCGCATGGGAACGGATTTCGAGTCAGAATGCGCGCCATGAACGGGATCGCTCGATGAACGGGATCACTGGCAACCGCGTGGCCTCGCGCCGCTTCAGCCTGCCGCCCATCGGCGCGCGGGTGCTTGCGGTCGCGCGGTCGGCCTTCGTGAAGCGCGGTTTCCAGGAAGCCCATGTCCTCGCGCACTGGCCCGAGATTGTCGGGGCCGGGCTTGCGGAGTTCTCCGCGCCGGAAAAGCTCATGTTTCCAAGGGGTTCCGGAGATGACGGCGGCAAGTCGCGCCGCAGCGGCGCGACGCTTACCATCCGGGTCGACGGGCCCGTCGCGGTCGAAATCCGGCATCTCGAACCCCAGATTATCGAGCGCATCAACTCCTATTATGGCTATGGCGCGGTCGCGCGGCTCAAGCTCATCCAGGGTCCGCTGCCGCCAAAGCCCCGGCCACGTTTCCGGCGAATCCGGCCGCTGCGCGCCGAGGAAAGAGCGGTTCTGGTCCAAGACCTTGAAAAAATTGAAGAACCGGCGCTGAGGGAGGCGCTTGAAAGGCTCGGCGAACGGGTCATCGGGGCCGATCGCCGCCGTTAGGGCCGCGAGTCCCGATTCTCGGTTCAAGGCAACAGAAAGGTTTGGTTGAGGGCATCGGGCCCCGCCGCCATAATACCCCAACATCTGGTAGGAATGTGCTCACGTGAATCAAAATAAAGCCATTGTCGCTGCTGCGGCCGCCATTGTTATCCTCGTGCTCGGCTATCTGGGCTACCTGTTCCTGGGGCCCAATGGCGGCGCCGTGGAGCAGGTCGCGGGCACGCCGGATACGGCCTTCGAAAAGGAACTCCTCGTTCCCGGCCCGCTCGGCGACATGACCAAGGGTGACCCGATGGCGCCTGTGACGGTCATCGAATATGCGTCGCTCACCTGCAATCACTGCGCGGATTTTGCAGCCAACACATTGCCCAAGCTCGAAGAAAGCTACATAGAGACGGGCAAGGTCTACTACATCCTGCGGGACTTCCCGTTCGATCCGATCGCAACGGCCGCCTTCATGCTGTCGCATTGCGCGGGGCCCGAGCGCTATTTCGGTTTCGTGGACGTGCTGTTCCTGCAGCAGACCCAGTGGGCCTTCACGCAGACGCCGATGGAAGACCTCAAGGCCATCGCGCGGCAGGGCGGCTTCTCGGAAGAGCGCTTCGACCAGTGCATGAAGGATGAGCGCATCTTCAATCACGTCAGGGACGTGGCGACGCGCGGCGCGAAGACCTTCGGTGTGCGCTCCACGCCGACCTTCTTCATCAATGGCGAAAAGATCGAGGGCGCGCTGCCCTGGGCGGAATTCGAGCCGTTGATCCAGAAGGCCCTCGAAGGCAAGGCGATCGCGCCCGAAGCCGCATCCGGCGAAGCAACACCCGCCGAACAGCAATAACCGCAAGCCTCTTTAACCAAGAGACCAAGCGTCACAGCAAGAGATCGAGACAGACAGTGCAGTTCAATCGCCTCCGGCTTTCCGGTTTCAAATCCTTCGTCGACCCGACCGATCTCATCATCGAGCCGGGGCTGACGGGCGTCGTCGGGCCCAATGGCTGCGGCAAGTCGAACCTGCTCGAAGCGATGCGCTGGGTGATGGGCGAAAACTCGTTCAAGAACATGCGCGGCTCGGGTATGGAAGACGTGATCTTCGCAGGCACTGCCGGCCGCCCCGCGCGCAATCACGCGGAAGTCGTTCTCTATATCGACAATGGCGACCGCTCGGCGCCTGCCGCCTACAATGATTGCGATACAATCGAAGTCTCGCGCCGGATCGAGCGCGAACAGGGCTCCACCTATCGCATCAACGGCCGCGAGGTGCGTGCGCGCGACGTGCAGCTTCTCTTCGCGGACGCCTCGACCGGTGCGCACTCGCCTGCTCTCGTGCGGCAAGGCCAGATTGCGCAGCTCATTTCCTCCAAGCCGATCAATCGCCGCCGCATTCTCGAAGAAGCGGCCGGCATCACCGGCCTCTACACACGCCGTCACGAGGCCGAACTCCGGCTCAAGGCCGCCGAAACCAACCTCACGCGTCTCGACGACGTCGTGGCTCAGGTCGAATCCCAGCTTGCCAGCCTCAAGCGCCAGGCGCGTCAGGCGGTGCGTTATCGCAATCTCTCGGGCCAGATCCGCGAGACGGAGGCGATCCTTCTTCACCTGCGCTGGACTCATGCAGTCGAGTCTCTCAAGCAGTCCGAAGAGCGGCTCGCCGCCACCGACATCCGCGTCACGGAACTCACACGCGAGGCCGCCGCCGCCACGACGCTCGAAGCGGAAGCCGCCGACCGGCTTCCGCCGCTTCGCGAGAAGGAAGCCGAAGCTGCCGCACGGCTTCATCGCCTCACCGTCGAGCGTGAAAACCTCGATGCCGAGGAAGCGCGTGCGAAGGAGCAGGCCTCGCGCCTTACCGCACGGCTCGAGCAGATCGGGCAAGACCTCGGGCGTGAGCGTCATTTGATCGAGGACACGCGCGGCGCTATCGCGCGGCTCGATGAAGAAGCCGAGGAGCTCAAGGGCGCCGAGGAAGGCCAGGCGGAGGCACAGTCCCGCGCGCAGGCGCGTGTCGACGAGACCCGCACGTCGCTCGATACGGCCGAACATGAGCTCGACCAGCTCAATCAGGAAATTGCGGCGCTCAGCGCGGAGCGGACGAGCCTCGTGCGCACCATCGAGGCAGGCCGCCAGCGGATCGAAAGGCTGGAGCGTCAGCTCGCCGAAATCGCGCGCGAACGCGACACGCTGTCGGACGCG